>CALLNY010000022.1 GCA_938005475.1 uncultured Bacteroidia bacterium
TTTGAGCAATCGAACTTTACGGATGAGACGAGGGTAACGAAAGAATATCCATATATAGTGGATATGGAAGAGTTAAGGCTTACGACGGAGATTTTGCATTATGCGGGGACGAGTCCTGAGGAGCGTAAACAGATTGAGATATTGCGGGAGGCGTGGCGTAGTGTTAATGCGATGTTTGAAGAGAAAGAGCGAGAGCTGTTATCCAAAATTCAAAAGAAAGAAAAATTATTAGAAGAAGAAAAACAAAGAGCAGAACAAGAACGGCAAAGAGCACAGGAAAAAGAAAAATTATTAGAAGAAGAGCGACAAAGTACAGAGCAAGAGCGACAAAGGGCAGAGGAGAAAGAAAAATTGTTAAGGCAAATCATAAATCCAATTAAGATGATGCAAAATCTTGGTATTGAAGACCAACAAATTGAGCAATCCTTAAACATCCGTATAAAAGATTATCTTTGATATGAAATTTGTTAGTTTATAAACATACCTAAATATCAAAAAATTCAGTATGAGAAATTATAATGTAATTACTCATAAACACCTTGAAAAAGCTTATACTTATCAGACATATCGTAAGCTAATAGATGATTTATTAAAACAGGGGAAAACCACTGGGAATAATCATTCAGAGCAGTATGTAAAATATACTAAATTGAACGTACAAAGAATGAACAGATGGGATAAAAATTGTCAAATATTTTCAGAATTTGAAAAATTCTTAAAATATATTAACAAAAAAATAATTATGGTAGTATTAACAGAAGCATGGTGTGGCGATACTGCGAATTTAATACCTGTTTTTGAAAAAATCCGATTAGTTTGCCCAGAATATTTATCTTTATATCTTTTACTTCGTGACGAAAATCCAGATGTTATGGAAGATAATCTTACTAATGGTGCACGTTCTATTCCCAAATTGATATTCCTTAATGAAAATTTAGAAAAATTAGCAACCTGGGGACCAAGACCTCAACCCCTATCCCAACAAATTCAAGAATGGAAAAATCAAGGATTAACCTATTCACAATTTGCTGATAAAATTCAATTATGGTATGCCCATGACAAATCCTTAACTACTCAAAAAGAAATTTTTGATATCTTAAAATCTTTAATTTTATGATAAAAACTATTCATATCATTAACGGACCTAACCTTAACTTCTTGGGTAGACGAGAACCTGGAATCTACGGTTATGATACCCTTGAAACTATTCTCAATGAATTACAACTTAATTTTCCTTCCGTATGCTTCCATCATTTCCAAAGTAACTATGAAGGTGCCATCATTGACTTTTTACAAACTCATTATGAAACTATTCAAGCACTTATCATTAATCCAGGCGCCCTAGCTCATTACAGTATTGCTCTTTTAGATGCTTTAAAAGCTATGAAATGCCCAATCATTGAAGTACACCTTTCTAACATTTATCAACGTGAAACATTCCGAGAACTCAGTATCACAGCAAAAGCCGCCAAAGGTGTAATTACTGGTTTGGGTAAATATTCTTATTTCCTTGCAGTGAATTACCTTCTTAAACTAAATGAATAAACTTTTTTTAGTTTGCAATCATTACTCTCCTCGTTTGGAGTATATCATACATTTATGGAATACCCAAATTTTATCTCCTAAATTAGTTTATACAACCCAAATCCCAAATCAAGCTCCTTTTATAACTTATAATAACGATAACCATCATCCTAATCTTCCTAATACCCAATTTCTATTCTCTAACGATTACCATTTTGATTTAAAACCCCTACAAACCAAACTATCCTTTCCTAACTTCGATTTTTTTAGCTATACTTTTGCTCTAGCTACGGAGTCTTATCATTATAACCCTGATTTCCCCAAAGATATCTATGGACGATACTCCGAAGAAAATAACCCTGTCATTGCTTCCCAACTACATGAGATTCCTTTTTTTCCTTTTTGGGCTTCTAAAATCTGTGAACAACTTAAAATTCCTATTCGTTACTATCCCGCCGAACCTTTATGGATTACTTTGGATATTGATAATCCTTTTCATTTTCAATATAGAGGATTATTTTGTCAAATTAAAAGTCTTATAAACGACATAATAAAATTAAATTTTAATGAAATATATTTTAAGTTTAAAATATTAATTGGTATACAACATGACCCCTTCTCCACAGAAAATTGGTTGCCTTATCTCTCCAAACAAAACTTCCTCACATTCTTTTTAATGAACAACAGTTCCTTGAACTCCAATACCTCGCCATTGAATACGTACTACCACCGCGAAATAATTAAAATTCCTTTCCAGCATGTAGGACTACACATTGCTTTGAATTCTACACTAAAAACTACTCAAAAAGAAAAAAAATTATTAGAAACTATTCTAAAAACAACCCTATACAAAAGTAGACAGCACTTCTTAAAATATGATTTACCAATTACTTTTCAAGAACTTTTACAGTTGGGAATTTATCAGGATTATACCACTTGCTTTTATTCGCAAAAAGGCTACAAACATGGACTCGTCAGACCATTTCCTTGGTATGATTTGAAAGCTGAAAAAATGACTAATTTATTAAGATTTCCTATTTTTTTTATGGATAGGCACGCTTTAAAACAAGGTCTAGATTTTCAACAAACTATTCAATACATCAATGAACAAACTCTTCTTATTCAGTCCTATGGGGGAGTTCCGATGATTTTACTCCATAACGAAACCTTCAGCGAAAAAAGAGAATGGAAAAATTTCCATTTTAAACAATATTTTAAGACTTAAAAACCTGCTTTTCCGTATGACCATCTTCCTTTTTCGTTTTACTAATTCTATATATAAATGTCTCTTAATTTAATTATTTCATAAGTCCATGACAAATCTTGCTATTTTTTGTACCAAAAAGAACCCCAGATATGTTTAATGCGAAAAAAACATAAAATATTAAACCAATCAAAAACCTTACTAATTTTGCGAAAAGTTGTATATGCAAGATTTTAATGACCACATACCTTTAGGTTTGACATACGATGATGTTTTATTAGTACCTGCTTATTCGGAAGTACTTCCAAGAGAGGTAGTGTTAACAACGCATTTAACTCGAGATATTCAACTGAATATACCTATTGTGAGTGCGGCGATGGATACTGTTACGGAGTTTCAGTTAGCTATTGCGATAGCCCAAGAAGGAGGGCTAGGTTTCTTACATAAGAACATGAGTATTCAGAGCCAGTGCGAGCAGGTTAGAAAAGTGAAACGTTCGGAAAGTGGTTTAATTGTGGACCCCATAACTTTGTTGCCGGAAAACACTATCGCCGATGCTTTCATGATGATGGCTGAACATAAAATTGGAGGTATTCCCGTAGTTGATGAAGATGGAAAACTTGTTGGTATTATCACAAATCGAGATTTACGTTTTTACGAGCCTTCTGATAGAAAAATTGCTGAAGTAATGACCAAAGAAAACTTAATTACTGTTCCTGAGGGTACTACTTTACAGGAAGCTGAATGGCTCCTAAAACAACATAAAATTGAGAAACTACCCGTTGTAGATAACAATTATAAGTTGGTAGGTTTAATTACTTATAAGGATATACTCAAAAAACAATACTACCCACAGGCTTGCAAAGACCATTTAGGGCGTTTGAGAGTAGGTGCGGCTGTTGGAATAGCAAAAGATACGGAAGAACGTGTACAAGCTTTATTAGACGCAGGCGTAGACGTCATTACATTAGATACTGCGCATGCACATACCAAAACGGTTATTGAACTCACGAAATTGTTAACCAAGAAACATAAAGGAATTCAGTTAGTGGTAGGAAATATTGCAACTGGGGAAGCCGCAGAAGTTTTGATAGAAGCAGGTGCTTCTGCATTAAAAGTAGGTATTGGTCCTGGCAGTATCTGTACTACACGTGTTATAGCAGGAGTAGGTGTACCACAGTTATCCGCTATCATGAACGTAGCCAAAATTGCTAATCCTAAAAATATTCCTGTTATTGCGGATGGGGGTATCAAGTATTCAGGAGATATTGTAAAAGCATTAGCGGCTGGTGCCGATTGTATCATGGCTGGCAATTTATTTGCGGGTACAGACGAGAGCCCCGGCGAAACTATCATCTACGAAGGAAGAAAATTTAAAACTTATCGTGGAATGGGTTCCCTTGGTGCTATGAAAGAAGGTTCCAAAGACCGTTACTTCCAAGATATGGAAGACGATATCAAAAAATTAGTCCCCGAAGGAATTGAAGGCCGTGTTGCATACAAAGGAAAACTCTCCGAAGTCATTTACCAATTGGTCGGTGGAATTAGAGCAGGAATGGGATATTGTGGTGCAAAAAATATACAAACTCTTAAAAAAGCCCAATTCGTGCAAATAACCAATGCAGGGCTCAAAGAAAATCACCCCCACAATATCCAAATTACCAAAGAAGCCCCTAATTATTTTAGGTCTTAACCTCTTTTTCCTTGAGACGTTTCTTTAGAAAATATTTTTTCCAATTATTACCTTCATTCACCAGTTGGTTAATACTATTCTCTATTGAGTTATACCAAATCGTTTATGATTTAAATAGAGGTGAGATTTTATTTCCTATTCCGAACCCCGTCAAGGATTTCTTTCACTTTCTCTTCTTAGTTTTTATCTTTCAAGCTGGAAAAAATATTGTCAAAAAAGAAGCAAAACCAACCTCACTTGAAATTATTTGGTTAGTGGTGGGTATTGGTGGAACAGGCATAATCATAAACGCTTTAAGCAATTGGATAAGAAATGTTTACATGGCTAATTATTCTTCTATCTTCTGGTACAACTTAGACAAATACATAGGCATCCTTACTAATGCCTACTTTTTTATTACCCTCACTTTTGTTTATAGACAGCTTATACTTTTTCGATCTACTAAAACTAAACAAAATGCTTGGTTTTTATTAGATGTTTTGATTTATCTTGGTTTTTTAGGATTATTTGAAAAATATTTTACACTTTATGTAATTTTTATTATCGCTTATTGGGTATTTGCTTTTTGCATCATTATTTATCTTTCAATCCATACGGAATGGGTCGCCTATTTAAACTTCAAAGAAAAACTTATGGGCATCTTTTTTATGTCCATAGTGTTAATCATTCAATTAAGTTATCTTTTCTTGATAAATGCAAAATATACTACTGATAATAAATTCAATGTACTAGAAAACTTAGATTTAGAAGTTATTTATTTGTTTTGTTTATTATATACATTTTTTTGTATATTAGTTTTGGCTTTTAATTTACCTACAAGTTCTTTATACGAATTACGGCAAGTTGAGCGTAATGCATTAAATGAAATTAACAAAGTTATTTTAAAGTCAAAAGCGGATAGCTCCGAAGTTTATAATATTTTAATGAATTATGGAATGAGAAGTGCCAAAGGAGATTTCGGTTGGATAATATTCTCTGATAATGAATCTTCTCGAATTATTCAAGCTATTAATTGTGATGACCATGTAGCTATGGATATCCATCCTATTATCAATAAATATTGGTCTTATCAGGTAGATAAAAAAAATTTTTTTGTTGGAGATACTGCACGACTTTCACTTCTAAAGAATAAATCCCATTTTATAGGCTCTTTTTTTGCGACGAAAATTTGTACACAAGATAATGAATACGGGGATTTAGTGCTAGGTTGGAAGCATAAAAATGTTTTTGAGTTAGAACTTTATTCTTTCCTTTCTATTATCACAGAACAAGCCGCAATAGCCTTAGAAAATAAAGAATTATTTAAAAAGTCTATAACATTAGAACGTTATCAAGAACAACTAAAAATAGCCAAGGATTTTCAAGATAGGGTTCTACCCAAAATTCAATCTACTGAATATTTTGATTTACATGCAGTTAATCAAGAGGCTGACGAGATTGGTGGTGATTATTTAGAGACCTACCAAGATAATGAGTTTTTTCATATTTTTATAGCCGATGTAGCAGGAAAAGGTACAACAGCCGCTTTTTATATGGCGGAACTGAAAGGTATGCTTCAAATTCTTTTTCCTTTACAACTTGCTCCAATTGCTTTTATCCAAAAACTTAATACCGCTGTTTCTAACTGCCTCTCTGCTAATTTATTTATTACAGCCAATTATTTACGAATCCATAAATCCAGTTTGAAATGTCAATTCGTGAGGGCTGGTCATACACCTCTCCTGCATTATTCCCAAAAAGATAAATTAGTGTATCAATACCAGCCTAAAGGAATTGGATTAGGTATTTTAAGAAAAGAACTATCCGATAAAAATTTTGATGTCCAAGAATTACAACTTCAAAAAAATGACTTATTATTGTTATTCACTGATGGTATCATTGAAGCACGAAATCCTAATAACGAAGAACTTGGCATGGATATATTAAAAGATTGGTTAGCTTCTTTTAACAACTTATCATCATTAGATATCAATTATTGCATTCTAGAGCAAATGATGGCGTTTACAAACGAAAAAAAATTTGATGATGATTATACACTCTTCACTTTGAAAGTAAAATAATTTTTATATTTGCGTGTACTTACGTACTTATGAAAGTAGAATTATTAGATTCCGAAAATTTTACCACGGTTTTCTTGATAGGAGAGATTGATGCATATTCTTCCATAAATATTCAACAAACGCTACAAAATCTATTAGATAACGGCAAAAAAAATATTCACATAAATTGTGAACAACTTGAATATATTTCCAGTGCGGGGCTTGGTGCTTTAATGTCCTTTGTAGAAGAAATTGAAAATTCTAATGGAACAATGGTATTTTCTGGCTTAAAACCTAAAGTTTTTAACGTTTTTCAACTGCTCGGACTAGACCAAATCATGAAAATTGTAGATAATCAAACTGAAGCTATAACTTTTTTTCAAAACTAACGTAAAAATAAGTATGAATAATATGGCTAAACTGACTGTCAATTGCGATTTAAAAAATTTAGGGGTGATTCGTGAATTTGTTCAAGAACATCTAAATGATATTCCTTTAACCTGTGATATTACCTCTAATCAAATTGTTTTGGCGGTTGATGAAGCTTGTGCTAATTCTATAATCCATGGAAATCATTGTGACAAAAGAAAAGAACTCTCCATAGAAATTTATCACGATGATTACAACGATTTACATATCAATCTTTATGACTCCTCACCACCATTTGATATTTTTAGCTATCAAATGAAAGATATCAAAGAAAAAGTAAAAAACGCAGAAAAAGGGGGTATGGGCATTTGTTTAATTCAAAGAATTATGGATGAAATTACAATCGAAAAATTCCCTGATTTCTGCGTCTATAAATTTGTCAAGCATTTATCAAACTGCAATAATAAATAATTTAATTCATAATAATTTTACAAAAAAAAGCTGCGAAATTTTTCGCAACCTCATTACATATGAAACGATTAAACTTGCTTTGTTAATTGGGTTATATATGATTATAATTCCAATCCAATCATTAAAAAGTCATCTGTTTGTTCTTGACCGTTGAACCATGTATTTAAAGAAAATTTTATTTCTTTGATAGTTTGAGCTAAACCAGCATCCGCATTACCAGCAATAATGGATTTTAGACGAGTTAGACCAAATTTTTTGTTTTCAGGACCACCGAACTGGTCAATTATTCCATCAGACATAAGAAATAATTTTTTGATTTCTTTCTTATTAAATTCCATGAAATTAAAGTTAGCTTTTTCAGACTTTAATGGATGATAACCAAGGTAGTTATCAAATTTTAAAATCTCGATAAGGTCATTATTTTTTTGAATGATTATAGGTTGAGCAATCGTAGAAAACAAGTAAATTTTATCAGAATTAAACATTGCCAAGCTTATTTCAAAAGCATCTTTAAAACCATATTCCTTTTGAATATTTAAAATTCCTTCTTGAATTGCTCCTATTTTTTTATTTATTTCAACTTTTGCATACTGATTGCTAATATTATTTAAATATTGTTGAAAATATATAGATAAAAGAGCGCCAGGAACGCCATGACCTGTACAGTCTGCTACTACAACGCATAAAATTTCATCGTATTGCTTAATCCAATAAAAATCCCCACCAATCTCTTCCTTGGGTTGAAAATAAACAAATGAATCTTTAAAGTTTGATTTCAATATTTCCTTATTAGGGAGTAAAGCGTTTAGTATTGATTTTGCATACCTTAAACTATCTTCTAAATCCTTATTCCGTTCTTGGATGAGTTTTTCTTTTTCTTTTTTCTCCGTAATATCCATTTCAATAGCAATATATTTTTCTACTTCTCCCACTTCGTTTAAAATAGGTGTAATATTCAAACTAATCCAATAGGGTTTACCATCTTTTCTATAATTCAAAATTTCTTCACGAAAAGAAGTTTTTAATTGAAGTTTTTCGCGTATTCTTTGAACTGTTTGAGGGTCTGTATCTTTACCTTGCAAAATTCTACTGGGAATTTTTCCTTTAACTTCTTCAAAAGTATAACCCGAAATTCTCGTAAAACCAGGATTTACCCACTCAATCTCTCGGTTTGCATTGGTAATGATGACCGCATTGTCGGTATTTGCGGCAACCATGGACAGAGAGCGTAGTTGATTCTGGGCATTGCGAATATTTTCTAAGCTTTTCTCTAATGCTTCTGTTTTGATTTTTAAATCTTCATTGATGGCATTTAATTCTTCTTGTGCCATTCTTAATTCTTCTTCGGAAGCTAAAAGTTCCTGATTTTTTTCTTCTAGTTGGATTTGTTGTTCAATTTGCACTGTAATTTCAAAACGCACCCCAATATATTTTATTATTACTCCATGATTATCCAAAACAGGAGTAATTGTAGCATTAACCCAATAAAAGCTACCATTTTTCTTTTTATTGCAAATGATACCACGCCAAACTTTGCCTGAACTGATTGTTGCCCACATCTCTACGAAAATAGAGTCATTTTGTTTTCCAGATTTTAAAATACGATGATTTTTTCCAAGAAGCTCTTCAACTGAGTACCCCGAAACACTAGAAAAAGTTTGATTAGCAAAAATAATATTGCCTCTTATATCAGTTTCTGAGACCAGAGCTGCGTTATTTAGCGCGTTGATTTGTCCTTTCAATTCTATTTGATTAAGAACTAATTTTTCTTGAATAGTTTCCATCTCCTCTATATTCTGCCGAAGCTCTTCTTCTATAGCTAAAAGTTCTTCATTTTTTTCACGAAGTTGTTGTTCTTGCTGTTTACGTTCTGTTATGTCAATTGCTAATTTAATAACGGATTTAGGTTCTTGGGTAGTGGTATCTTTCACTACTATGTAAACCGCTTGTAGCCATATTATTTGCCCATTTTTATGTTTTCTTTGAAATTCACTCTCTGCCTTGCCCTCTTTTAGAAGATTATTCCAAAATGCTTGGTATGTTTCATCTGTCATTAAATCTCCTACTAAACTGCGATGATTTTTACCAATTAATTCTTCGGTCGTATAACCTAACAAACTAGCAAGCTTTTCATTAACTGTCAAAATCCTGCGGTTCAAATCAAATTCAATGAACCCTATACGCGTATTGATAGCTTCATTGTATGCTTTTAGCTGTGAATATTGTTGTTCTAATTTCTGTTTGTTTATAATATCTTCGGTTTTATCTACACCCAAAATGACAAAATTTGAAATCTGCCCTTTTGAATCTAAAACAGGATTTACATTTAACTCCATGTAATAAGGTGTCCCTTCTTTATCATAATTCATAATTTTCTCTCGAAAAGGTTCATTTTTGGTCAGCTTCTCGAGAATATTTCCTAAAGAATGAATATCTTCATTTTTATTTTGTAAAAAATCCCAAAATTTAGTTCCTTTAATTTCATGAAAACTATATCCTGTAAAATCCGTAAATGCTTGATTAACCCATGAAATCAAACCATTAGCATCGGTTATGATAATTACATTGTCCGATTTCTCTATAATGTTTGAAATCAAATTTACTTCATCAATTTGATTATTATTGTTAGATGAAAAAAAGTTTTTGAACATAAGATTTTTATAATTTTTATCTTGCAAATGTAACTAATAACTAAAATATATCAAACAGAAAATGAAAAAAGGCTGCGAAATTTTTCGCAACCTCATTACATATGAAACGATTAAACTTGCTTTGTTAATTGGGTTATATATGATTATAATTCCAATCCAATCATTAAAAAGTCATCTGTTTGTTCTAGACCGTTAAACCAAGTATTTAAAGAAAATTTTATTTCTTTAATAGTTTGAGCTAAACTAAAGTCTGTATTGCTAGCAACAATAGATTTTAGGCGAGTTAGACCAAATTTTTTGTTTTCAGGACCACCGAACTGGTCAATCATACCATCAGACATTAAGAACAATCTTTTGACTTGTTGTTTATCCTTAACAAAAAATTCAAACGAATTAGTTTCATTGTGAAGGGGGTGATTACCTAAATAATTATCGGACTTTAAAATTTCAATTTGATTAAGGTTATTTTGAAGTAGGATAGGTTGTGCTGATGTGGTAAAAAGATGAACTTTTTGGTTATCAATCATTGCCATACTCATTTCAAAAGCATCTTGAATACCTTGCTCATTTTGAAGTTTAAGAATACCTTCTTGAAGAGCCTTTAATTTTTCGTGTAATGAGACATGAGCATATTTAACTGCAAGCGTATTTAAGTATTGTTGAAAATACATAGATAAAAGAGCGCCAGGAACGCCATGACCTGTACAATCGGCAGTAACTATATACAACGTGTCATCATGCTTCTGAAACCAATAAAAATCTCCTCCAATTTCTTCTTTGGGTTGAAAATAAATAAAATAATCTTTGCAATAAGTTTTTATTACATCAGTATCGGGAAGTAAGGCTTTTTGAATAGTTTTGGCATATTTTAAGCTAGCTTCAAGGTCTTTATTGCGTTCTTGAATGAGTTTTTCTTTTTCTTTCTTTTCCGTAATATCCATTTCAATGGCTATAAATTTATCTACATCTCCTACTTCATTTAATATAGGTGTGATGCTTAGGCTTAACCAGTAAGGGCGACCATCTTTGGAATAATTTAAAATCTCTTCTTGAAAAGACGTTTTTAATAAAAGTTTTTCACGTATTCTTTGAACTGTTTGAGGGTCTGTATCTTTACCTTGCAAAATTCTACCGGGAATTTTTCCTTTAACTTCTTCTAATGTATAACCCGAAATTCTCGTAAAAGCAGGGTTCACCCATTCAATTTCTCCATTTGCATTAGTAATAATGACCGCATTGTCGGTATTTGCGGCGACCATAGAAAGTGTACGAAGCTGTTCTTGAGCATTTTGAATAGTTTTTAAACTATTTTCTAATGCTTCTGCTTTGATTTTTAAATCTTCATTGATGGCATTTAATTCTTCTTGTGCCATTCTTAATTCTTCTTCAGAAGCTAAAAGCTCTTGATTTTTTTCGTAAATTTCTTTTTCTTGCAGTTTTTTTTCGGTTATCTCAATAGCTAGTTTGATTATCGATTTAGGTTGATTAGTTTGAATATCTTTCACTACCATATAAACTGCTTGAAGCCAAATAAGCTGTCCATCTTTACGTATTCTTTGAAATTCACCTTCCGCTTTACCTTCTTTAAGCAAATTTTCCCAGTCTTGTTTATATTGCTCATCTGTATTCAAGTATCCCACCAGATCTCGGTGATTTTTGCCTATTAGCTCTTCTTTTGAATAACCTAGTATTTGTGCTAGTTTATCATTCACTAGAATAATTTTATTATCCAGACCAATCTCAAGAAAGCCTAATGTTAAATTGATAGCTTCATTGTAAGCTTTAAGTTGAGAAAGTTGGCTTTCAATTTGTATTTTGGCTTGCTCTAACTCTTTTTGTCTTTTTACTTCTTCGGTAACATCTAATTCAAAGGCAATAAAGTTAGTAAGGATGCCTAAATCGTTGAAGACAGGAGTTACATTTAGTTGAATCCAATAAGGGGTACCATCTTTATCGTAATTCAAAATATTTTCTCTAAATGATTCTTTTCGGGCAATGTGTTCTCGAATACGTTGCACAGTTTTAGGATCCGTATCTTTACCTTGTAGTATATGACCAGGTTTTTTGCCTTTTACTTCTTCTAACGTATAGCCCGTTAAATCTGTAAATCCTTGGTTCACCCAAAGTATTAAACCATTTGCATCAGTAATAATTACTGCATTATCGGTTTTTTCAGCGATAATGGAAAGTAATCTCGTTTCATCTACATCAATACCTGCGATAAGATTTTTTAAAGCTCTCAGCATATTTTTATAATTTAATTTACAAAGTCATAACTATAACACTATTAAATAAGTTCAAAAGCATATATGAAAAACTAAATAAATATTTTAATTACTGAAAATCAAGGTATTAAAACAATATTTCTTAAAATACAAACAAATTTTTTCATAATAGAGTATATTTCGGTAAAATAAAGTATCCCCAAAACGATAAAATAGAATGGATAAGAATGTTCCTTTCAAAGAAAAGTTTGGTAGCAATTTAGCAGAATTACTATCCGATAAAATTCAAAAAGTTTATACTATTTTTCCGAAACAAATCTATGTGTATACAATTCAAGAGAGTGAACAATGCTTAACTTTTAGTCAACGGCTTAATTTACATGCGCAGCTATTGAAAAAATTGTTACCAAAAGATTTTCCTACTGCTATCAAGCTCCTATTATCTATTTTGGGGGATGAAAATCCCAATACGGAGGGTATGTTTTCAATTTATTATTGGATACTACCTATTGGTAAATTTGTAGAATTATATGGATTAGCGCATTGGGATGAGTCTTTATTTGCTATTGAAGAAATAACCAAAAGATGCACGGGCGAGTATGCTATCAGACCTTTCATACGAAAGTATCCCCAAAAAACATTAGAACGTATGAAAACTTGGGCTAAATCTGAAAATTTTCATTTAAGGCGTTTAGCTAGTGAAGGACTACGACCAAAACTTCCCTGGGCTACCTACTTAGATACCTTTATTCATAACCCTGAACCCGTTTTTGAAATATTAGAATCATTGAAAGAAGATAATGTCCTGTTTGTTAAAAAGTCGGTTGCTAATCATTTGAGAGATTGGCTTAAAGTAAATCCAAAAGCAACATTACCGCTCCTACAAAAATGGAAATTATCGGATAATCGCCATACTCAATGGATTATCAAAAAAGCTATACGAAACATGGAAATTTGCAACGAATAATAGAGATTTTGAACAGAATTTTCGTTAAGGCTATAACTAATTGTTTTAAATTAATTATATAAGAGATATCGACATTTTGAAACCTATTTACAAAGGTTTATAGTTTGATTTATCTAAATGTTGAAAATTTATTTTCTGATGTTTAGTCAGGATTATTTTAAGGATTGGTCATTGAGTAGGCGCAGCCGTACCGAAATGACCATTTTTCGTAGAAAATCGGTTGTTTCGGTATGTTCGCTTCACTCACTACTCAACAACCGAATATATACCTAACGTTTTAAATTAACTTATTAATCGCTAACAATTAACTGGTAAACCATTTTTAATGAATTGTTCATAAACTCTAATATTTTAGATTGTAGTATGAATGGTAAACTCTCGTAATGCTCAATAAGCTTACTATGGTGGATATTGAAAAGCACTGCCTGCTCGTTGTGTAATCAACGAAGCGATTATATCAAAACGATTACTTTCTACGACGCACTCTCATTTCGCTACGCTACTCAATGACCTATCCTTTGTGATACGATTGTAACGATTACAATCATAGTGAATGTAAAATTTTTTTATCCCATTAAAAATATAAAGACTACCTCGAAAGGTAGTCTTAACTAAAAGGTTTATTTGTAATTTATTTCTGTATAACAAATTTTCCAGTGGAAATAACCTTAGAATCTTTACCTACGATTTGATAGCTATAGATTCCGTTAGATAATCCGTTCAAAGAAATTTCTACTTGATTATTTTTCACAATTGCTTGTACTTCTTGTTTTTGACCTATCATGTTATAGATTACCACGGATTGAACATTTGTGGTATTTCCATTGAAATAGATTACGTTAGAAGCAGGATTAGGATAAACTGAAAATACTAAGTTTGATGATTTCGATTTAGCAGTACCAGGTTTATAAAACTCTCGCGATAAAGCAGAGTCACCTATTGCGTTCATTGTTGCAATTAACACAGGGAAACTATGACCATTAACGTACCATTCGTAAGTTAAATCTGTGTTAGTGGTAGGGGGCACAAATGCGGAACCTTCCGTCCAAGTGCCAAAGATTTTTAAAAATACGGTATCTTTACTTTCATCTAATCTTTTGTATCTTAAAGCGTTCTGCCAGTTTTCGGTATTAACTGTCAAACTACCTGAAGCATCAAAGTTACCAGTACGTTTGATATATCGTTTAAGAGCGACCGAATCTATCGAAGGTAGTCCTATAGCGGAACCTGGTAGTCTAACCTCACCCGATGCACTATCGACGAATGAAGTGCCCAATTGAGCAGGAAAAGGCATAAAGGTCAAAGGCTGATTATATTTAAATTTGATGGTAGTACCACTGAAGCCAAATGCTCCTGCATCGCCTCCAAAACCTAATTCTTCTGCCGCAGTATTAGTTACACTAAAATATGCATATAAATCGGTAGCCATTTCTAATGCTAACGTACTTCCAGGATAGTCAGCAACATAGGGCGTTGCACTAGCATCCAAAAAATTATACGTCAAAATAGTATCTGAATTTAAACCTCCGTAGTTCCATGTATTACCAGGTCCTGGTGTACCTGGATCAAATTCTACTTTCAAAGTATCAAGGTTTCTACTAACCGTTGTTCCTGCTGTTGGGAAATTACTTTGTGTAATCACAACTTGTGCAGATAGTTTCCAACTTAATGAAATTAATGACAATACAATAAGCTTTTTCATCTTGATAATAATTATTTTGATGCAAAAATATAATAAGCAATTCAAATAAACAAATATTTTAATAAAGTTTTTGATAAACGGTTTTAAGTTTAGATAATTGAATATTCCAAGTAAAATTTTGTTGTGCAAATTGTTTTGCTTGAAGTCTAATTTTTTCAATTTTGGAGGGATTTTCTAAAGCCCATTGAATAGTTCGAGCTAGTTCATTCGGTCTATTAGAACGGTATAATAAACTTGTTTTTTGGTGCGTAATCCATTCCCGAACGGAAGGCAAATATCCAAAGCACCGTTTCCCAAACTTTCTGTAATTTTAAAAGGACAACAGCCTTGCTCACTGTTTCTTGCACAGTCCGTCAGTGGAACAATTAATGCGTAAGCCTTTTGTATGTATCTAAATAATTCTTGCTGTTCCAATTCATAGTACCAATCCGTAATTTTTAACTTATCTAGTAATTTCTCGTAAAATTTTAAATTGCGTTTTCGTTGGGAAACTACGATTTTTAAACAATATTGTTCAATATCATAAGTTTTTTAAAGTATCTTTATATTGTAAAAGTTTACCAAAAGCTTTTGCTCGCTTCAAATAATTGTCAAATAAAAATTTAAACCTATAAATTTCTAATTTATCGTCGTATACACTTTCAAAAACGGGTAAAGTAGAATCTGCAAGGGTATACATTGCTAATTTGCTTCAAAATCAAATAGTATTTGAGAGAAATCGTATATGGGTTGAAGAGCTTTTATGGGCTGTGAAAACCTCAAAAGCGGCATACCAAGCCGTATGTTGTTGTTTATAGAAAAGTTTCATAGCTACAAAAATCATTGTTTTTTGAATTAGAAAAGAAAAATACTTCTATATTTGCGAAAATTTTTAAAAAGATGGAAGATAGTGTAAAAAAAGTATTAAATTCTGCGGAGGAAGGGATGCAAAAAGCGGTAGACCATTTAGAAAATGAACTTTTGAAAATCCGAGCAGGGAAAGCTCATCCTGCTATATTAGAAACGATTAAAGTAGATTATTATGGGACATTGACAGCTCTTAATTTTGTGGCTAACTTATCTGCTCCGGATTCGAAAACTCTTACAATTCAGCCTTTTGAAAAAAAAATGATTCCCGTAATAGAAAAAGCCATCGTAGAGTCTAATCTTGGATTTACTCCTCAAAATGATGGCGGGATTATTCGTATAAATGTTCCGCCCTTAACCGAAGAAAGACGTAAAGTTCTTGTTAAGCAAGTCAAAGAATTTTGTGAAGAAGGACGCGTTGCAGTTCGTAATATTCGTAGAGAACATAATGAACAACTTAAAAAATTACAAAAAAATGGTGTAGAGCAAGATACTGTAAAAACTGCAGAAGCAGAAGTTCAAAAATTAACTGACAAGTATATCAAAAAAATAGACGATTTGCTTTATAAGAAAGAAGAGGAGATTATGAAGGTTTAATTGAGATTTTATTTTTTATGATACCTAGAACCTTATTTACAGAAGAGCACGAATTATTTCGTCAGTCAGCAAAGCAATTTTTTGAGCGGGAGGTAGCTCCATATCATGATGCATGGGAGAAGCAGGGGCATGTCCCTAGAGAATTATGGTTGAAAGCAGGAGAGATGGGCTTTTTATGTGTAACTATGCCACCAGAATATGGCGGAGCTGGTTTAGATTTTAAGTATTCTGTTATTTTGATGGAAGAACAAACCAAAGTATATGCGTCTGGTCCTGGTTTTGCTCTCCATACAGATATCGTTGCTCCTTATATTTTACATTATGGTACAGAATTACAAAAGAAAAAATATCTTCCCAAAATGGCAACTGGAGAATGGATTGGTGCTATAGCTATGACCGAACCAGGCACAGGCTCCGACCTACAAGGTATAAAAACGACTGCTATCAAGCAAGGTGATAAATACATCTTAAATGGAGTGAAAACTTTTATTACTAATGGTTGGCATTCTGATATTGTCATTGTGGTAGCTAAAACAGATCCCAACCAAGGTGCTGCAGGTATTAGCCTCCTCATCGTTGAAAACGGTATGAAAGGTTTTACCAAAGGAAAAAAACTCCAAAAAATTGGAATGAAAGCGCAAGATACTTGCGAACTTTTTTTTGATAACGTTGAAGTGCCTGCAGAAAATTTACTCGGCTTTGAAGGGGCTGGTTTCATGTATTTAATGCAAGAACTTCCGCAAGAACGCTTATTAATCGCTGTAGTAGGAACAGAAGCTATGGCTACCTGCCTAAAAGACACCATTCAGTACACCAAAGAAAGACAAGCTTTTGGTAAGCCTATCTTCAATTTCCAAAATACTCGCTTTAAACTAGCTGAAATTCATTCCAAAGTGCAAATGGCTAGAGTGTTTACGGATAGATGTATTGATTTATTATGTGAAAAGAAACTTTCTGTGGATGATGCTGCCGCTTGTAAATTGTTAGTCTCAGATATGCAGTGTACCGTGATAGATGAACTATTGCAACTATATGGTGGCTATGGCTACATCTGGGACTACAAAATTGCTCGTGCCTACGCTGATTCCCGTGTTCAAAAAATATATGGCGGAACCAATGAAATCATGAAAGAACTTATTAGCAGAAATTTATAACCCAACGTATTTAGTGCGTTTTGACTCTTTTCATAAGGAGTTATTTATTTAATTTTGCTTATAAATTTTGATATAATAACTAATTCATTTTAAATAAGTTACTGCAATATCCCACTGCCTCTTCATGCTCTTTGTGGTAAAAAATTTACCACGATATCGCTAAGAAATTAATATCCAATAAAAAGGTAAAAGATAAAATGCTTCATAAATATAAATTCGCATTTAAGCATCTTGCGATTCTTATTGCAACACTGTCGTATAATTTAGATATCTATAAATCAGTTTGTTATCTTGTTATTCATAAACTTTCATTTGATTCTTCTATGTTATTTTCTTTAAACGCTAGATAATCTTTTTTTATACGTTCCATCAAATTAGAAGGAGCATATTTTAATAAATTTTCTACCGCAATTTGAAGTTCTTCTTTAAAAGCATGCTTTCTATGAAATTGGTAATACCTATACCAAAGTTTGTAACTTTTATCATTTTTTACAAGAGCTTTGGAAAGCAAATCTAATTCTTTTTCTTGAAGGTTTAGTTTTTCATAGATATCAGCCATGAGTACGACTGCATCAGACCAGTATGGATTGTGCGAAAATATTGCTTGTAAATGATTTTCTGCAGTTTTATAATCTTGTAATACAAAAGCCGTTTTGGCTTTATAATAGCGTATTTTGTCGGATGTAATTGGTATATTTTGAAACTTATCTAATTTTTTTTGATTTTTAGCATAAATATATTCGCAGATAGCGAGAATTTCAGGGTGTGTAGGATAGAAGAATAAAGCAGAATCAGCCGCTGGTAGCATTCTTTTATCTTCAAAATGAATAAAGCTTTCTAAAATTTGTATCCATGTAGCAGGTTGATTTTTAAATTTTTGTAATTCGTGTAGGAAGAATTCAGTAGATTTTAATTTATCAGCCATCGTAGCATATTGGGCACCACGCATGGCTTCAGCATAGGTTATTCCTGAAAAATCCCACTCAACCCAATGGTCTAAATCATAAGCTTTAAAAATCAATGCGATTTCATGGCTAATTTTTTCGGTAAGTTGAGGTAAAATGACTTTCATGAAAACTAAATCATTGAGGGTGATATCATGATGCCCCGCAAGTAACTGCATGAATAATGCATTCAAACTATCAACCGAATTTTCAGCTTTTCGAAAAGGTTCTATTGCCATTTCTGGCATATAATTGAAATAGTAAAAACTTGCAAGAGAGTGCCATACCTGTTTTTGGTATTCAGGGAAATACTCAGAAATATACCTAGCCATATCTTGCCCCGCAAAAACATTGCCCTGCCATAAATAAGATAACATCTTTAAGTAAACAAAAGGTAAATATTCGTTATCAAATTGTTTTTCAAGCTTTTTAACCATTTCCATTGCTTTTTGCGGGTCTTCGTATTGAAGTTGTATAATAGCTTGATTATAGTTCAAGGTATACAAACTGTCCTTTAGGTAATAACGCATAGGAACAAGATGAGTATCCAATGCCATGGATAGATATAGTAAATTTACCTGGTTATGAACACTTTGCGTTGAATTTGATAGTAAGCGAGCAAAAGATTTTGCCCAATCTTTTTTATCGTTAATTTTATACAAAATTGCTAAATTAGAATATACCTCCGTGAAATTGGGGTTTAGTTCTAGTGCCTTCTTCCAACAAATGACTGCTGAGTCAAGATTATTAATTTTGTAATAGAAATACCCAAGATTATTGTAAATTCTATCTGATAAATTTTTTAAGGAAAGGTAGTAATCAATAGAATTTCTAAAATTAGGTTGATAAAAGCCGATGTTAAGTTCAGCTGCATCAAAAGGGATTACCGCATAAGATGCTTTGTAGATTTGCAAGACATCCATTCTTAATTCATTATTGTTTATGTTTATACATCCATAATTATAATTTGCTTTAGGATTACCAATAGCCGCAGTGTGTGCCTTTAAATAATGATTAGATGCTTCTTTGCGATTGTCAATAATCAATTGATAATCTGCTAATTGATTAAAATAAGAACTCATGAAAAGGTTAACACTTCTCCATTTATGGTATCCTTCCGTAAGTACCAATCCTGCAAGAACCGCCAAAAATATTGCTTTGAAAGATAAAGTATTCGGTTGATTTAAAACAAAAAATAAGTTAGTACGAAATTTAAGTAGTCTATGAAAATTAAAATACAAGTATATCAAAGTTCCTAGGGAAAAAGCGGCAAGGAAATAACTAAAAAAACGTTCAATTTGTAAGACGGTCAAAGGTTCTGCGTTAAATCCTATCCAACCAATAAATCCTAGGGTCATAATGGCTAATGCTTGATGAAGGATAATGAAAGGCAAATTCCCAGAAAAATTATCTTGGACTTCTGCATAAAATGCTTGTGAACTTAAAAAAGAAATCGATGCGGAAATCCATAAAATCAAAATTGGGCTTAGCCCTTTGGGTAAATTGAAATGAAAGTATAAATTTAAAGTCCAATATAAACCTATAAGAAAAAGTAGAATAATTGGAAAGTAAATCCATTCTACATCTTTTCGGTTTTTTGCTTCTTTTGCATTAGTAGCCCATAAGATAATCACAAAAGCTAAATCTTTTGCTGTCCAAACTAAAAAGAATATACATAAAATTGCAGAGACAGGAAAAGAATAGTAGACAAAATGATAAATTTCTTTTTTTCCTTGAAATATGAAAACACCTGCAAAATAAATGAGAAAAAGCAATAAGAAACTGAAAAATTGTTGATACAAAGTAGTAGGATTATCAGCGTTTTTGTAATGATATGCTAATAAAATGAAGATTAGAATAATACTAAAAGAAGCTAAACGCATGGGGTCTTGTCCTATTAAACAATAACCAGCTTGTGAGAAAATCATTGTAGATCCAAACAAAAAGTAGATAGCATAAAAAAGAAAACCTTCTATTTTACTGGAAACTGCCAGCAATAAACTCCACCCAACAGAAAAAAAAACTAAGTAAAAAACTATAGGTATAAGTCCAACTTGAATTTTATCTGCAACTAATACTTGAAAATTGTAAAAAACAGGTGCGTATAATTCAATTGGAAAACCTTCCTGTGATTTTTTTATACTCACATTATCAATAAAATGCTCAGCAAATGAATGATACGGAATAAAAAAATCAAAACTTAAAAAGGTAGGAATGATTGCATAAATTCCCGAAAAAAATAATACAATAAACGAAATCCAAAAAAGTTTTTTTCCGCTTTTTCCAATTCTGTTCCAAAAGTAAAAAGTACTTAAATATGGAAAACTCTTATAGGTTTTGGAATTTGACATAAAATTTTTCGCAAAATTATAATTTTTCAGTAACTTATGGCAACCTTTTTGCGTATATTAATTAAACTATAATCAAAATGAGAATGCTAATCTTTATTTTAATGCTGGCAACAGGATTTAATGCTTATGCACAACCTGTTTTTAAAGTTTCTAGTAAGCATGAAGCAGATGTCAAAGTATTTGCTGCAAATTCAAAATATGATGCTGATTTAGTAGTATTTGAAGTCAGTAGTAAATACGAAGCAGATAAAGATGGTTTATGGTTTTTTACTAATTCAAAGTATGATGCAAAAAAGAAAATCTTTTTTGTAGACTCTAAATATGAGGCAGATATTATTGTTTATTTTGCTAATTCTAAATATGACGCAGGTTGGAGAAACCAGTCCAAAATTGGTAAATGGAAATGAATTTCAATAAAAAAAGAGACTTTTTATCAAAGTCTCTTTTTTATTGAAAAGATTAACTACTTACGAACTTTTAATTATCTTAATAAATCCGTAAATCCAGCCGGGTAATAAGAATAAAAAGCAAAGTAATAAACATATCCACCATGCTTTATCCCAGTCTGTTATAAGTCCAACCCATAACCAAATAAGACCTGGCAATAAAATAGCTAAAATAATAGCAAGAGTTTTACTCATTCCTCCTACCATTTTTTTACTAAATGCTTTAAATACTAACTTGTGGTACCATTTAATTTTAGATTTTCTCAGCTTTTCTACTTTTTCTGTTTTAACAGTTTCAATTTTTGTTTGAACTTCTACACTAGAAACAGCAGGAGTGATACCCGCAAATGCAAAATGGTTTACAAATACCATCACGAACATTACAACAATTTTACTTACTAAATTTTTCATATGATATTATATGGTTGAATAATTGTCTCAAAATTACAACAGTTTTTTTAAATCAAAATACAACTTTTAGTTTTTTTTTTGAAACTTTTAGTTTTAATATTACAACATTATTGCAAAAAATAAAAAAGCAGGCATAAGCCTGCTATCCGAGCCTTTACAAAAACATTATTACTCCTTTATTATTTTACCTGTATAGATTTTATTTTCTATTTGTAATTTATAAGTGTAAATTCCATCAGTTAAATGCCCCAGTTCAATGGTTTGATTTAAAGGAGCTTTTAATACCAATTGCCCCTGCAAATTATACATTTCTATATTGCCTTCTTTTACTCCGTTGATAAAAAGCTGATTCTTAACAGGATTTGGGTATAATACAGGATTATTTTGTGAATTAGCTTGATTTTTTGATTTTGTGGTAATAGTTCTTGTTGAATAGTAATAATCACTTTCTTCGTTTAATACATAATTGATACCATCATGAACGTATTTGTCCTCAGCAATTAGCATAAAATCAAAATAATGAGATTCCATATCTATTAAATATTCTTGAGATAAAATTGATGAATAAAATGTTGTATAAAAACTACTATAAGGTAAAAGTAAATCGTTATTGTTATAATTTTGGTCATAAAAATAAATTATTTTGTAGTCTTCTTCCCAAGAATTCGTGTTATCATTCCAATAAAGGACTTCCTCCTCGTCTAATAAACCATTAGCATCATAAGTAAACACGGTTTTGATTGTATCAACCCAAGAACCTAAAAAGTTATTTACATAGTTTTGTTCTTTTATCATAAGAATTTGCTGATTAAAATTGTAATAATAATCAAAACGATGGCTTTCTTTATAGGAACTGCTATTGTCATCAAAATCATAATAAGTTAAATAGTCAAGATCTTGATTGGCATTATAATCGTATTCTACCTTGTAAGACTTATCAAATTGCATAGTGATAAAATTAAGTTCGTACCATTCTTCAATGGAAATCATATTATTCATGTTGTAAGTAATATCACTATACATTACTTTTAACCAAGAGCCAGAATACCAAATGTAAAGATTTTCTTCATCAATTAAATTACCAATATAATTGATTTCAAGTTTAATATTTTTATCCCATGAAAAAGTTATATTATCATAATCGTAAACTATTATCTCTGCCAATTTGTCATCAATTGTATAAATATATTCTTCTTTTGAAACTTCTTCCCAGTCCCCAATAATGTTTGATTCGTAATAAATCATCTCGGTAACAAAACCATCTACATCGTAAATATACTCAATTTTGGTTGTATCTGATACAATACTATCTAATGCGTAGAGAGTAGTTTGCGTTTTATAATAATCCTTACGTTGATTTTGTTGATGTTTACCATAAACTAAATTTGGTGCAACTTTTAAATACTTAGCGTATTTTGCCCTATATTTTAAAAATTTTTCATAGATGTTCTCCTTTTCAAGATTTTGTGCTTGAAGATTGGAGATTGACATGAATACAACAACACTAAAAATAAAACTAATGATTTTAAACATACTTTTTTTCATATTGATTTAAATTTAATTTCACTACAAAAGTCATTATATTTTGATTAAGTTGAAGCAACTTAAAGTTGTTTTTCACAACTAAGAAATTACAATTAAGAATAATTTGATTGTAAAGTTGGATAAAAAATCTTTTTTTATTTTTGTAGCATGATGAAATATAAAATTTTAGGAAGCAGTGGCTTGCGGGTATCCGAGATTTGTTTAGGTACCATGACCTTTGGTTTAGAATGGGGAACAGGTGCAGATTATCAAGAATCTCGAAATATATTTTTTCATTATCTTGAGAAAGGAGGTAATTTTTTTGATACGGCCAATCGTTACACAGAAGGAACTTCAGAAAGATGGCTTGGAGAATTTGTGAAAGAATCGGGGAGAAGGGAAGAACTTGTAATTGCTACAAAATATAGTTTATTTACTGAACCTAATAAGTTTAATGATGGTGGTAATCACAGAAAAAATCTTATTCAATCCTTAGAAAAGAGTTTAAAACGCTTGCAAATGGATTATGTGGATATACTTTATTTACATGCGTGGGATTTTTCGACTCCTGTTGAAGAAGTTATGCGTTCATTGGAGTATTTGGTACAGTCAGGTAAAATTTTACATATAGCTTTTTCAGATACGCCTGCTTGGGTAGTAGCTCAAGCGCAAACTATTGCGGAATTCAGAGGTTATTCTAAACTCTGTGCTTTACAATTAGAATATTCTTTAATTACTCGCGATATTGAAAGAGAGTATTTTAAGATGTGTGAACAAATGAATCTTCCTATTTTAGCTTGGGCTCCCTTAGCTGGCGGTGCTTTGACCGGTAAATATCTAAAACCTGATTCTAATGAACCTAAACGCCTAAAACCTGAAAGTAAAAGACTTAATTCTAAAGCTATACAAATAACCCAAAAAGTAGTAGAAGTAGCCCAAAAGATGAATATAACGCCAGCACAAGTAGCTTTAAGATGGGTTATGCAGAAAAAAAATAATCTCGTTATCCCTATTATCGGTGCAAGGACTGTTCAACAATTACAACAATCCTTGAAGGTTCTTCATATAGAATTGACTGAAGACGTAACACAAGAACTCGATGAAGTTTCTAAAATAGATTTAGGTTTTCCGATTGAATTTTTAGCTTCGGATAATGTAGTTAACTTACTATGGAATGGATTACAATATAAAATGTGAGTAAAACTGTAAAAAAATCTGGTTTATAAGGTTACCTTTTCTAAAAAACATCATAAATACAACGAGCAAATAAGAGTAAGTAATTTTGAATAGGGAGTGCTACATTTCAAATGAAATATGGCACTCTTTTTATTTTGTCTGATAAAGTGAACAAAATCTTCATATCCACTTTAACTAATGGTTTTAAAATAAATTACACAAAAGATACTATTAGTAACAAATATTTACAGTATAAACTACTTTAAATAGACTATTTTAAAGTGAAACTCATTTTTTACCGAAAAAATTTTTTTCTAAAACTGTGACTTCGTACCAAAACGGGTTCATTGAGTAGCGTTACTTAATGAAATGGCGGCTTCGCTTACTCAGACTCTTTTCAGAAATCCCTTCTTAACATTAAAATTATAATTTCATCATAAACAATTTGTTATGTAATTGTTCTTAAATTTTATTACTTGTAATCAGAAATTTCCCTATTTTCAAGTTTATTTAAACGTTTATATATCTCAAAAATAGAATGTTCGTGCTGATTAACCTTTTCAATTAAACTTTTTAAATTGATTTTATCATTATGATTTTTTTCTGATTGGTTTTGATTGTCTTTACTAAATTTTACGTCAGTGATATTTTCTTCTTTTAATAGATTGAAAAAATCACAAGGGTCTATTTCAAGCACTTCCAGCATCTTTAATAATTTAGTAATTCCTACATCCGTTTGTCCTCTTTCAATTTTCCCATAAGCATTGGTTGAAACATTTAATTGCAATGCCATATATTCTTGGCTAAAGCCTTTTAACAATCTTAATTTTCTTAATAAGTTACCTAAATCTGTTTTCATGTTTACAATCTGATTTAATTTTATTATTTGTTTTTTAATTAAGACAAAAATAGCTACTTTTTGAATATCTAGTAGCACTAAATTGTTATAATTTACAACTTTTAGTTTTTTATTAAAATCTAATTTAGTGTAAGGTACAAAAATTTTAAAAAAAGCAACAAAAGTTTAATGAAAGCTATATATGAAAATGCTTAATTGTGTGATTTGTATAATCTTCATATTCTTGCGGTTTGATTAAATTGGTTACTTTCCGATACAGAATTTACTAAAAATATTTCCTAAAATTTCGTCGTTAGTAATTTCTCCAGTTATTGTTCCGAGATAATAAAGAACCTGACGTAAATCTTGAGCTATGAATTCGGTTGAAATACCGTTTTTCATTCCCTCCAAAGCTTGATTTAATGCTTGATAACAATTTTCTAATGATTCGTAATGTCTTGCATTAGTGATAATGGTTCCGTCAGTTTGTGTTAGGTTAATGGTGTATTCAAATAGACAATTTTTAAGAATGTCAATGGTTTGTGGTTTTTTACAACTTATTTTAATAGCACGAGAAGATAATTTTACTAAATTTTGATTAAATTCAAAATTAGGGTTTAAATCTAGCTTATTGGCTACAAGAATTAAGTATAAATCCTTTAAAGGAAAGGATTGTAAATCTTCTAAGATTTGAGATTCGGAAGTATTAGAGCAATCAAATAAATAAATCAAAATACGAGCTTTATGAATTTTTTCGTAAGTTTTTTGTATACCAATTGTTTCAATGGTATCGGAGGTTTTTCGGATACCAGCAGTATCAATGAACTGAAATAAAATTCCATTAAGATTTAAAGTTTCTTCGATGGTATCACGCGTAGTCCCTGCGATATCGGAGACGATGGCACGCTCCTCGTTCAATAAAAGATTTAGTAAAGAAGATTTGCCTGCGTTAGGTTGTCCAGCAATGACGGTGGGAATACCTTGCTTAATGACGTTTCCGTAACGAAAAGAGTCTTTTAGTTCCTTTATTTTGTAATAAATTTGTAAAAGAGTATTCAGAAGTTGTTCACGGTCAGCAAATTCAACATCTTCCTCGCTGAAATCTAGTTCTAGCTCAAGCAGACTTGCTAAATCTAATAATTGAGTACGTAGGGATTTTAGGTCTTTTGAGAATCCCCCTTTTAATTGCTTTAAAGCGAGTTCATGAGCTTTTTCGGATTGGGCATGAATCAAATCGGCTATGGCTTCGGCTTGGGTTAAATCTAATTTTCCATTTAAGAAAGCACGTAAGGTGAACTCACCAGGGTTCGCTAACCTTGCACCATATTGAATACAAGCTTCGATTACTTTCTTTAGAATCAATGGGTTACCATGACACGAAATTTCTATGACATCCTCACCAGTGTAAGAGTGTGGAGCTTTGAACAGACTTATCACCACTTCATCTAAAACCTTTTGATTTTCATCGTAAATTTTACCAAAGTGTAAGGTATGCGAGGGTAGCAAATTTAAGTTTTTATGCGGATATAATTTTTGTACGATTTCAAAAGTTTTTTTCCCTGATAAGCGAACGATACCGATGGCAGATACTACTTCTCCTGTTGCTGTGGCTACGATGGTATCATCTAGATGGAGCATATTCATTTTATTAGTTTAAGGATTACAAGTTCTGCGACAAGCATCATTAAACAAAATAGTACAAAATATTTCCATAAAGGAGTTCCTGATTCAGATTGTTGTATCGATTGTGATAGAATATTAGAATTAGTGTCAAGGACAAGCCCATTTTGATTAAGGAAATCACTTTGAGTAGGAGTAAGGTCAGACTCTGATACAGGCAAATTAAATCCGATACAAGCTAAAACGGAGTCACCTAGTAAGAGTTTGTAGTTACCAGGTTCAAGTTCTAATTTATTGAAATTGAGGCTTAAAATACCGGATTGGGGATATTGTTCGGGTATCCATTCGCGTTGGTCTTTTTGAAGTTTTACTAACTTTTTTGAGCTTACAGGAATTTTAAAAATATCGCTTTGTCCGATAGGCATTTGTAGAAACCATTTTTGGGCATTAGCTCCCAACCATAAAGCTTTGTAAATCAACGGAGCAAAAATAGAATTCGTTACAATATTAGACCATTTCAAACTCGGAAACCATGTAAAAGTAAATACTAAACCTGATCCAACTCTACTTTGTACTAATAAAGGTTCTTGGTTTTTTAATTTTAAAATTGTTTGATATAAACTTTCTTTATTAGGTTGAAAACTAAATAGTTTTAGGAAATCAGGGCTATCAAATTCTGCATTTTTTTTATTATTAACAAATACATCTCTGAAAAACGGCATTTCTACATCAGGATTTTCTAATAGTATTTTTTCCGTTGTAATTTGTAAACTCTTCCATTCACCAATTTTAAGTTGATTATAAAAATTTTGAATATCTTTTAAATTCATTTCTTCATGAGGAAAGAAAAGTAACCCTCCGCCTTGTTTTATCCATTCAGTAATTCTATTTGCGTTCCCATTAGAAAGTTCTTTTATTCCTTGTAAAATTAATATTTCATAATTATGAAGCTCTTCATTACTAAGTTCAGAACTACTAATAATTTTAACTTGAAAATTTGTTACAACGTTTAGCAAGAATTTTTCTAAGTAGGGCGAGATTTCAGAAGATTTCACTAATAAAATAGGGTGTTTTTCTGCTACAAAATAACAAAAATATCGGGTATTATCAAATTGAATGGGACTGTCTTCAATAGAAATTTTAGCTTGTTGCCAACCGGTTTCTTGTATAGTATAAGTTATGGAAGTAGTTTTAATTTCGTGAGGTTCTAAGCTCTCCGATGCAATAGATACAATTTTACCGTTGACCTCCGTTTGAATAGATAATTTTGTAATTTTTTCATCGGATAAATTTTGGATTTTTATATTCAATTGTATGGGTTTTCCTTTTTCAAAAACGGGAGTTTCAGGTTGAATTTCGGTGATAAAAATATTTTTGAATGTTTGGTTAGATAATGGAACAAAATGGACTTTGTAATCTTCAGACCATTTTTTTTCGGTAATTTCAGAAAGAAAGGTAGATTTTTGAAAATCGGAGATTAGATAAATAGATCGGTTTGGGCTACTAGCATTTTGAAATAGGAAAGGTAAAATTTCAATAAATTTTTTGTAACTAAAAGAATTTTGGTGGAAATTTATTTCTTGGATACGCTCTAATGCTTCATTTTTGCGAATAAATGTGGTATTTAATCTTAATTTACCAGTAGTTTGAATTTGAAATTCATCGGTAGGGTCATAGGATTTTATGATTTCTCGGGCTAGGAACTTTGCTTGCTCTAAATACATTCCTTTGGGATTCGAGGCAGACATGCTCAAAGAATTATCAACAAGAATAATTACTGAACGTTGCCCAGAAATACCTGTTGTAACTTGATGATTTTTGATTACGGGTGATGCGAATGCCAATACAAGCGAGGCTATTGCTAATAATCTTACTATTAGTAATAGCCATTGCTTTAATTTGATACGTTGGGTTACTACTTTATCAACCTCTTTGATAAACTGTATATTGCTGAATAGTAGTTTTTTGGGCTTTTGGAAATTAAATAAATGAACAAGAATAGGTACTATCAAAAATAGTAAGAACCAAAGTACCCATGGTTGTAAAAAAATCATACTGCAAAATTACTACAAAAATAAAAAGAAATAGTCTTTTGTTGAATGTTCTAAAATACAACAGCCAGGTAACTGCAAGAATTACCTGGCTTACTTGATAATAAACTTATTAAGATTGAGTTTTTTGAGAAGTTTGGGAATTTAGTATTAAATCCATGGTAATGGGGCTTGCTACAAATATAGAGGTAATTACCCCTACAAAGAACCCAATAAGCATCGCAAACATAAACCCTTTAATGACCTCACCGCCGAATAAAAATAAAATTAGGGCAGACAAAATGGTAGTTAAACTTGTGATTAACGTTCTGCTTAAAGTTTGGTTAATACCTGCGTTAAAAATTTTTTCGTAATCAAATTTAGACTTGGTATCGTTGATAATTTCGCGGATGCGGTCAAATACGACAACGGAATCATTAATATCATAACCTACAACGGTTAGTATTGCGGCTATGAAAGATTGGTCTAATTCTAGGGAGAAAGGTAAGAAATCTAGATAGCTTAATAACGAGAAGAAGCCCATTACAGTAAAAACATTAAAGATAAGCGAAGCAATAGCTCCCAATCCGAACTGCCAGCGAGTAAATCGGAGTAAGATGTATAAAAATATGATAATCAAACTGAAAATCACGGAGTAGTAAGCACCAACTACAATGTCTCTTGCAACAGTAGGACCGACTTTGGTAGATTTTACTATACGGGGATTAGGGGTAGAATTTTCTTTTTTAAGGGTTTCAATAATAATATTCGCAACTTTTTCGTCTGCATCTTGTTGATTAACAAGATAATTAGTGGTAATCATTATTTGATTTTTAGCTCCAACGGTTTTGATGATAGGCATATTATTTTCGAAGGCTTGTGTCAAGCTTCCTCTGACTTTGTCTAACTGTACTTCGGCGTTATCATATTCTACGACGAATTGTCTTCCCCCGACAAAATCTACTCCATATTTGAAGCCGAGCGTAAAAATGAAAGCGAGGTATGCCGCCATAAGACCACCAATAACGTAGTAGGTTTTTTTTCTTAATCCAATGAAATTATAGTTAGCTTCGGTAAGTTTTTTGTATAATCCTGAGGTACCGAATTGTAATTTCTTTATACCATCTTCATTACGGATTAAGTATTCAATGAGCACTCTTGTAACTAAAAGAGCGGCAATTAAAGTAGTTACGATACCAACCATTAAAGTTACAGCGAAACCTTTGATAGGACCTGTCCCAAAATTATAGAGTACAAGACCTGTCAAGAAAGTGGTTGCGTTGGAGTCTAAAATAGCAGAAAGGGCTTTCGAGAAACCTTCGGAAACAGAGAATTTAATAGATTTACCTGCGGCAAGTTCTTCACGTATTCTTTCGTAGATTAAGATGTTGGCATCGACAGCCATCCCCATTGTTAGGACAATACCTGCAATACCAGGTAAAGTGAGTACAACATTAAATGCAGAAGAGATACCAAAAATAAAGAACAAGTTAAAAATTAAAGCGATATCAGCTATAATACCTGCTGTTTTGTAGTAGAAAGCCATAAAAATAATAACAATGATGAAGCCTGCTATGAAAGACAAAATACCTTGATGGATGGTATCTTGCCCAAGGGATGCACCAACAATTTCTTCACCTTCAATTCTTGCGGGAGCATCCATCTTTCCTGACGTTAGAATAGTTGCTAAATCTTTAGCTTCTTCTATGGTAAAATTCCCTGAAATTTGAGATTGACCATTCGGAATAACCGAGTTTACGGTAGGATAAGAATACACAAAACCATCCAGCACTACTGCGATAGATTTGTTAAGGTAATCGGTGGTCATTTTTTTCCATTTTTTTGCACCTTCAACGTTCATACTCATAGACACGATAGGCATATTGCGGTTTTGGGGGTCGAAATCTTGTCGTGCATCAACAATAGTGCTTCCATCTAAGGGAGCTTTATTATCCCTATTAGTTTTGATGGATATCAAAGTAAGGTATTGGGAAGCGGCGGCTTCAGGTTTAGCTGTCCATAAAAAACGAATATCATCAGGCATCACATTTTGTACTTCTGGTAATGCCAACATTTTGTTGACTTCTGCGGTATCGGAAATTAAAGCATAGCCTACAATAGGTTCGTTTCCTTTCATCCCCTCAAAATTGGGAAAAGCTAATTTGGCAAAAAGCGGATTTTCTTTTTTAAATTTTTCGCGTTTCTGCTCATCGGTCAATGCGGAATCTTTTTGTGTAGTATCAACAACTACTCCGTTGATTTTTCTTACTTCTTCATTTGCTTTTTCAAGGTATTTAAAGGATTCACTAATAGGATAAGTTGGCCAGAACTCTAATTGTGCAGTACCCCTTAATAATTTTCTTACTCTGTCTGAATCTTTTACACCAGGTAGTTCAACCAAAATACGGTTAGAACCATACTTTTGTATGGTTGGTGAGGCGACACCGAAACGGTCTATACGTTTACGTAGGACATCAAAGGTTTGGTCAATAGCTTTATCAGCCTTATCTTTGAGAGCTTTAGCGATTTGGTCATCTGAAGCGTCAAAAGTCAAGCCTAATCCTTGAGCGAAGTAGGTAGCTAATTTGGCTTGAGGAGCTAATTCCTTAAAACTTTGTATGAATAAATCTACATAATTACTGCTGTTCGTGGAAGTTAATCCATTCGCTTTTGTAATAGCTTTGTTTACTAAAGTATCTTTGGGGTCGTAAGCATTGGCTCTAATAACCTCATCTATACCTACCTCCAAAGTAACAAACATACCTCCTTGCAAATCTAGCCCCAAAGACATAGAATTTTCTCTGTATTTTTTGTAAGCATCGAAGTTCTCTTGGTCTTTGAACCATTCTACTCTTTGCTCGACGGTCATTTCATTAAGCATACTATCCGTGCTTAAACGCATTATTGTGTAGTACAAATTGTATGCACATATCAGTGCAAAAATCACTAATAATGTTAAAACTAATCCTCTATTTCTCATGATGTATAATTCTTAAAAATTGATAAATAAAATAATAAAAACTGCTTTATGCAGGTATAAAATATGAAGGCAATTAATATTATTGCGCTGAGGGAGGGGCGTTTGCCCAATATTTGTTTAATTTTTTTTCTGAGGGCAGTATAAAACGATAAGTCGCTAACTTAGTTGATATAAAAATCTTTGATATAAGATTTTTGGTATATTGAAATGGATTTTGGGTAGTTTGCTTTGATACATAAGAGACGGATTGAAGCGAATTTTGGATAGGGGATTGGGAATAAATGCTAGAATTTTTTTGATATAGTGTTTCGAGTTTTTTGATATAGTTAAGGTAAAACTTCGTTTTGTCTATTTTAGATATAGACATCCAAAGTACAGGAATAAGAAGTATTACCTTAAAGTACATAAAAATAGTGCGTTCGGAAGGATTCGAACCCTCAACCTTTTGATCCGTAGTCAAATGCTCTATCCAATTGAGCTACGAACGCATCAAATTGGCTTGCAAAATTAGAAGTATTTTTTTAAACAACAAACTTTTTAAAAAAATTTGGTATAAAATTAAAAATCCTACCTTTGATAGGCAGGACACAAAGAATTTAATGCTCAGAAATGAATATGTACTATACAAAATTATATTTTTTCTGGATAGATAAAATAATCTTACATGAGCGGTTAAAAGAAGTGATAGATAGCAACATTATGCTTTTTGTTCGATTTTAATTAACCAATGGTCGAGTATAGATAGCAAAATATAAAACAAAATTGCCATAGCTAGCCCCATATATTGAAATAAGATTAATAAAATTCCAGAAGCTAAAATAAAAAGAAAACGTAGTTCATTTCCTTTCCAACCAAAATGTTTAACTTTTAAAGAGAAAAGCGGTAGTTCAACGATAAGTAAAATACTATTTACTATACAGACTATCGGGATAAACCAATTAGACTGAATGACTGTGGCAAAATTCCATAAATTTTGGAATTGGATTAGAGGTAAAGAACAAATAAAAATTGCGTTAGCAGGAGTAGGTAAACCAATGAAGGAGTCGGATTGTCGTGGATCGATATTAAATTTAGCAAGACGCAGTGCGGAGAATAAAGGGATTAAAGCAGGAGTAGATTTTAAGAGGGTCTCAAAAAAATTATTGCCATAAAAAGAGAGGAATTGTGGGTGCATAAGTCTAAAAAGGATGAGTCCAGGAGCAACGCCAAAAGTAATTAGGTCTGCCATAGAATCTAATTCTTTACCCAAAGCAGTTTGTGCATTTAATTTTCTAGCAGCGAAGCCATCAGCAAAATCAAAAATTGTAGCAAACAAAATAAAATAAGCGGCGTCAATAATTCCATTAGGTTGAAATGAGGCAAATATCGATAAACACCCCAATATTAAGTTAATAGAAGTCAATAAGTTAGGTATATATTTTTTAATTTCCATATAATAAATTTTTTTCTATATAATCGTAAACGACACTAGGAACCATGAACTGACAATGTTTGCCCTCTGCGCGCAATTTACGAAATGTGGTTGCAGAAATTTCTATCATGGGTGCTTCAATTTTTTTTATTCTTTTAGAGTTGATGGAGGGATTTTTTGAGCCAATTCTTGGATATACATAAATATCGTAGTATTTTAAAATAGCTTCATAGTTTTTCCATTTATGTAAAGTTTCTAAATTATCTTCTCCCATCAAAATAGAAAATTCATAATCGGGATATTGATTGTTCAAATGAACTAAAGTATCAATCGTATAAGAGGGTTGAGGCAAGAGAAACTCGATGTTAGAAGGTTTTATATGAGAGTGGTTTTGAGTGGCTAATTCTACCATAGTAAAGCGGTCGTAATCGGGTGCAAGTGTTTTTTTTTCTTTGAGGGGATTTTGAGGGGATACGACTAACCAAACCTGATGAACATCGGTTTGATTTAGCACCGTTTCAGCTATGATTAAATGCCCTACATGGACAGGGTTAAATGAACCAAAGTAAAGGCATATCTTAAATTTTTGTTGCATGGTAAATAATTTGCAAAAATACGAATTTTTAAATGATGGTCTAAAATATAATCTTAATGGGATTTATATTCAGTAATAAAATCTTTGTTTAACTTTTTATAAAATATGCACGAACAATAACTAAATTATTCGTGCATGTACAAAAATTACAATAGATTTTACTCAGAATGGCAGATCGTCATTTTCTTCATTTATGTTATAGGTTTGATTTTCTGAGTTAGATGCGGACTCATGGTGAGAGATATTTTGTACGTTATGAGTGCTGGTATTGGTAGTTTGGTTATTATCTAGTTTGACGATACGCCAAGCATCAAGAGTATTGAAAAAAATCTCCTGATTTTGCTGGTTAATCCATTTTCTGCCCTTTAAGTTAAAAGAGACTTCAACTCTATCCCCTAATTTAAAATTGTTTAGGTCATCACATTTTTCTTGGATGGCTTCAAATTTAATAAATTGAGGATAGGATGGATTTTCTGAGAACTCTAAAACGAACTCACGTTTTCTGAAAGTAGGGTTTATTTGTTGAGTATCGTAAATACGATAAATTGTTCCTATTATTTGCATATTTTTAATATTTTTTATTCGACGATAGTGATTTCAACTCTACGGTTCCATTGTTTTAATCTAGGGTTGTTATTGTCATAAAGGGGCACAGATTCTCCTTTCCCTTCAATGGTAATGCGAGAAGGTTCAATACCTTGGTCTATGAGATATTGTTTAACAGCGGAGGCTCTATTTTCGGATAGTTTAAGATTATAAGATTCAGAACCGTCTGAGTCTGTATGACCAACAACTTTTATTTTGATAGTGGGAAGCATTTTCATGATATTAATCAAATTATCAAGTTCGGGAATGGATTCAGTTCTGAGAGTATATTTGTCATAATCAAAGAAATGCCAACTTAATAAAATTTTGTTGCCCATAGGATTTTTTTGTAAAGAAATATGCTTGGGTTGAACATTGATCTCTTCTCCTGGAAAAACATAAAAATCCTCAAAGTATCTTAAATGACCGGGTGCTTCTACTTCTATTTTATATTTTTTTCCTGAAAAAGCAGGTATAATAAATTTTCCTGTTTTAGGATCCGTATTTACTCTTTGAACGACTTCAGATGTTTTAGCATCAATCAATTTAATTTCACCTTTAATAGGAGTTCCACTAACCAATTCAAAAATATTACCTCTTAAAATCACAGGAGCACCAGTAATTTCTTCTGTTTCATTACTATTTTGATTGTTTGGAGAGGTTAATAGGCCATTTTTATAGGCAAAATAGATACTATCTTTTTGTCTTTCTAATTCCCGTAAAGCTAACACAGAGTCTTTGAAGGGGGGGTTCCAATCAATCAAATAAATATCCATACCACCAAATCCACCTGCTCTATTTGAGGAAAAATAACCTATTTGTAGTTCATCGTAAACGGAGTAAAAAATATCGTCTGCGCCAGTGTTCAAAGGATAGGGTAACTTTTCGGGAAGGCCGGTGTCTAGGTCTCCGAGTTTAATTCTGAAAATATCATAACCACCAATACTTAAATCGGAGCGGGAAGAGAAATATAGGAATTCACCGATAATGAAAGGAGCATCTTCATCATAGGGAGTATTGATAGCCAATGGTTCTGGGTTAGACCAGCCCCCGCCTTCACGTTGTGCTACGTAAATATCTAAACCACCTTTTCCTCCCGGTCTATTGGATGTAAAATAAACCGTTTGAAAATCTTCTGAAAAACAGAAAGAAGTTTCCCAATATTTTGTATTTAAGCCTTTTACTGGAGTAGGTTTACTCCATTTATTGCCTATTTTCTTACTAACGCAAATATCACCACCATTGATAGATTTATAGAGATACATTTCATTACCCTCGGGGGAAACTAAAATAGAAGCTTCATGATTTTTTTTTGATTTTATAGAATGCAATATAGTTTTATGCCATACTCCAGTGTTAGTTTCTAATTCTGCTTCATAAATATCTTCATTGATATCATGGTGATAAGCGGCAAATTGATATTGTTTTACACCTTTACGAGGTCTACGAGAAGTAAAACGCATCTGCGTAAAATCTGCGTTAAAAATAGGGGCATACTCAAAATATCTTGTATTGACAAAAGGACCGATATTATTGATGAGTACTATAGCACTATCTTTTATAGCATCTATACCATTTTTACACTGTTGTATAAAGTGGTCCATCAAAGCAATAGAATCTCCACTGGTATTTTCTTTGTAAAGCTCATAATATGGAATGGCTTTCTCAAAATCATTATTCATATGATACACTTCGGCAAGGCGTAAGTATATATCTTTAAACATTCCTGGACTCATTGCATTAGAATGCTCAAAAAATAGTTGGGAATTTTTATAATCTTGTACTTCTCGATAACATATACCTAATAAATATGCTGGATATGCGTCTGTGGCATTTTTATTTAGGGCTAAATGTAAGTAGGGGATTGATTTATGGAATTCACCGATTTTCATGAGTTTTTTGGCTTTCTGAATTTCCTTCTTTTGGGCATAGGAATTAGCATGTAAAATAGCAAGAACAATCAATAGTTGTATAAGTATTCGAGTAATACTTTTCATGTATTGTTTACTTTAAGATGCAAAGATACTGTTTTTAAGTTTTTAGTAAACGTTTGTTTGTGTTTTTTTTCCACAAATTATAATCCTTTGCAGTATTTAAATAATTCCCAATTTCTTTTAACCCATATCGGTTCATGAACACGTAATATATTCACTCCTCTTTCTATTAGTTTACTGTGTAAACTTTCTTGGATTGGAATTAACTCTTGCCATGAACAATGAAAAAATTTAGTTAACATAGATTTACGAGAAATTCCTGCTAGAATGGGAAATCCCAAATGTTGAAAAACAGTAATATTTTCCAATAGTTGATAATTATGTTGAAGGGTTTTGCCGAAGCCAAAGCCTGGGTCTAAAATTAAGTTATAAAACTCAAAAGCAAAAGCAGTGGATAGCTTGTTTAAAAAAAAATCATAAATATCCTGGACAACATTATCGTAAGTTGGGTTATTTTGCATGGTTTGGGGAGTACCTTGTGCGTGCATGAGGATGTAAGTAGCATTATAAGATTTACATAATTGTAGCATTATTTCATATTCTTCTCCCATTACATCATTGACGATGTTTACACCATAATCAAGGGATTTATGAGCAACTTCTGCGTAGAAAGTGTCTACCGAGATGAGAATATCCTGGGGGCAGTTACGATGTATCCATTGCAAGATAGGTTCTAATCTAGTCCATTCTTCTGTTGGAGAAAACCTTTGAGCGTTAGGTCTTGTGGATTGCCCACCTATGTCAACGATTTTTGCGCCATATTGTATAAGTTTTTCAAAATGTTTGATTTGTTCATTTAAATTAGTGTATTTACCACCATCAGAAAAAGAATCTGGGGTTACATTTAAAATTCCCATGATATAAAATTCTGAGAAATCTAACCACTTTCCGTTGGCGGGGTAAACTTTTTTCATTTATTAACGATTTAATTGCATGGGATTTAATCCTTTTTCGTTGTTGGGTTTATAAAGTTGAAACTTATTATAAGTAATTTCTGGCGGGAAAACATTATTTTGGGTATCAATATCTGCGGTTTCTGCGAAGGGGTCTAGTAGAAATTTTTTAACAGGCTTATCTGTGATGAATAATTTGGTAACTTTTTGATTATTTTTTCTCCAAATTTCTGCGGGAATACGTTGGATTTGTTGCGTACCGTCTTCATGAAGAAGCTGTAAGATAATGGGCATGACAAGTCCTCCTTTATTTTCAAAAGAAACTAAATAAAAATGTTTTTTTTCTTGTAATTGACTTTTTTCAATTTCGTTGAGTGTATTTAAGAAACGCTGATAATTTTTACGTTCATAATCGTATACATTAAGTTCGTCGTAGGTATTATAGAAATCTAATAATTCAGGGAAGTCGTCGGTACGAACCTTTTTAATATCAGAGGCATCTCGTTGTTTAGCGATAGATTTAGGTTTGCTATCACGAATAGATTTTTGTAGAGGTTTTTCGATATCGGGGTTTTGAGTATCAATTTGTAGCCAATGGACGTTGGTTATGGCTATATCAACGGGGTCGGTAGAATAGAACCAGCCTCTCCAGAACCAGTCTAAATCTATTCCTGTGGCGTCTTCCATAGTTCGGAAGAAATCTGCGGGTTCAGGGTGTTTAAAAGCCCAGCGTTGGGCGTAGGTTTTAAAAGCAAAATCAAAAAGTTCTCTTCCTAGAATAGTTTCCCTTAAAATATTCAAAGCGGCGGCTGGTTTAGCATAAGCATTATTTCCGAATTGAGTAATGCTTTCTGAATTAGTCATAATTGGCTCTAAACCACTTTTATCTCCTGACATGTAAGCAATTACAGAGGAAGGTTCTCCTCTACGGGTAGGATAATCTCTTTCCCATTCTTTTTCCGCTAAATATTGTACAAAAGTATTTAGACCTTCGTCCATCCAAGTCCATTGGCGTTCATCGGAAGAGATAATCATCGGAAAGAAATTATGCCCGACTTCGTGAATAATCACAGAAATTAAACTGTATTTTGTAAATTTATGATAAGTTCCGTCAGGTTCAGGTCTGGGACCATTAAAACAAATCATAGGATACTCCATTCCGTAGACGGGTCCATTAACAGAGATAGCCACGGGATAAGGATAATCAATAGTAAAACGAGAGTAGACTTGCAAGGTATGGGCTACTGCATGCGTAGAATATTTTTCCCATAGAGGGTTCGCTTCTTTGGGATAGAAAGACATAGCCATAACGGTTTGATTTCCAATTTTTACGCCCATAGCGTCCCAAATAAATTTTCGGGAAGAAGCAAAAGCAAAATCTCTTACATTACGAGCAACAAATTTCCAGGTTTTGTTAGTGGTAGCCTTGGGGGCATTTTCATTTTTTATAGCCTCTTCTTGGGTGATAATCAAAACAGGCTTATTGGCTGTTTTAGCCTTTTCTAGACGTTGTATTTGAGTTGCACTTAAAACTTCGTTAGGATTTTGTAGTACACCCGTTGCGGCAACTACATGGTCTGATGGAACCGTAATGTTGACGACATAATCCCCGAATTCTAATGCAAATTCACCATTACCAAGGTATTGTTTGTGTTGCCAGCCTCTCACGTCATTGTAAACACACATTCTAGGAAACCAATGCGCCATTTCATAAAGATAATTACCATCTTTCTCAAAAAATTCATAGCCCGTCCTGCCACCATGTGTTTTATGGTTGTTAATATTGAAAGACCACTCCACTTTGAACTTATATGCAGATTTAGGTTCTAATACTTTGGGTAAATCTATACGCATCATCGTTTTGACAACCGTAAATTTTAAAAGATTACCTTTTTCGTCTGTAACTTTTATATCCTTAATTCCACCATCAAACTCATTTCTTTTCCACTGTTGAAAGCTTTCAAAGGTAACTTTTTCTAATTTATCGGAATGGGTTTCAGTTGTATAGGTATCCGAATTTTTATCAAAGATGTTTTGGTCTAATTGAAGCCATAGGTAATGCAGTTTATCAGGAGAGTTGTTATAATAAACAATAGTTTCTTTACCCATGATACGTTGCTTTTGGTCATCTAAGGTTACATCAATGAAATAGTCAGCGCGTTGTTGCCAGTAATCATGCCCTGGGGCTCCCGATGCCGTTCTATACGTGTTGGGTGTAGGTAACCACTCTTCTAATTGATGAAATTTAGAAGAGTTATACTGCGATAGTAAATACAGAGGAAATATCACAAAAAATATAGTACAGTGTTTTATAGTCTTTTTTGTGAACATAAACACAAAAATAAATGTTTTTTGAATTGAAAAATAATTTTGCTTATAAAAGTAAATAAAAGCGTTATCTAATATAGTTTTTGAGGCCACACAAAATAATTCTTTTATTGTACATAAATATGTTGTATTTTTGTATTACTTTATGAAGCCTTCTATTGTGATAAATGAAAACCCACCCATTGTAAGGTGGAAAGAAAAAATGAGCATTCTTATGGTGACTTTTATTATGGTCGGCGTATGGCTGATATCCATACCCTGGTTAGGTTATTTTAATGGAAAGATTATTTTTAAAGACCTTTTTGAGATTTTAGGTTCATTAGCTGTTTTTAGTTTAGGTACATTTTTAACTTACTTGGGAATGAGTTCTTCTTATACTACGGTATATTTGAAAAATCACAATATTGTTGTAGAAAGACAAATCGGTCTTTTGCGATTTTACAAACAATATGATTTATCTGATGGTTATTTAGTGTTAGAAGAACAAGAGGATGAAGACGGTATTTTATGGTATCATCTTGTAAAACATAAACCAAACGAAAAATTATACATTTTAAAGAATTTAGAAGCTCAAAATTATGAAGCACTAAAAAATTTCATAGTATCATGAACACTCATCAAAAGTTTTACGAATTAGTTGATAAATATAATGTTCAAGGACCAAGATATACTAGCTATCCTACGGTTCCATACTGGGACGAAAAAAATTTTAGTGTTGATATTTATTTGAATACATTAGAAAAAACTTTTAGCGAATCTAATAATAAAGAAGGTATTAGTATCTACGTTCATTTACCGTTTTGTGAATCATTATGTACTTTTTGTGGTTGTAACAAGCGTATTACCAAGAATCATGGGGTGGAAGCGCCTTATATAGAGTTATTAAAAAAGGAATGGGATTTATATTTATTGTATTTTCGTGATAAGCCCAAAATTAAGGAAATCCATTTAGGAGGGGGTACACCGACCTTCTTTTCACCTCAAAACCTTGAAAGTCTTATTACTTATTTGTTCGATACCAGTCAATTAAGTGGGCAACCAGAATTAGGTTTTGAAGCCCATCCTAATAATACTACTTTGGAACATCTAAAAGTGCTATATGATTTAGGCTTTCGTAGGATAAGCATGGGGGTTCAAGATTATGACCCGATTGTGCAAGAAGCCATTCATAGAATACAACCCTTTGAAAATGTAAAACGATTAACCGAATGGAGCCGTAATATTGGGTACACGTCGGTGAGTCATGATTTAGTATTTGGTTTACCCAAGCAAAAAGTATCTGGAATTATAGACACAGTTCAGAAAACCATTGCCTTAAATCCTGATAGATTGGCTTTTTATAGTTATGCCCATGTACCATGGATAGAAGGTATAATAGGGCAACGTGGTTTCTCTGATGAAGATATTCCTACAGGCTATGATAAACGAATACTATATGAAACGGGAAGAACTTTATTGGAAGAAGCAGGATATATAGAAATTGGAATGGACCACTTCGCAAAGCCTCATGATTCACTGTATCAGGCAGTCTTAAATAAAAATTTGCATAGAAATTTTATGGGCTATACGATAGGTTTTTCTAAACTCATGGTAGGGCTCGGGGTTTCTTCTATCGGTGATACTTGGTTAGCATTTGGGCAAAATGAAAAAACATTAGAAAAATACGAGGAAAAAATTAAACAAAATCAACTTCCCATTTTCAGAGGACATATTTTAACGGATATAGACTTGATAATAAGAAAACATATTTTAAATATCATGTGTACTGGAGAAACCTCCTGGGAAAAAACGGAAACTTACTTCCCTGAAATATCCCAAGTTATAGAACACTTAAACGAAGCCACAAAAGATGGTTTAGTAGAAATAAACGATAAACATTTGATTGTAACGCCATTAGGTAAAGCATTTGTTCGTAATATTGCAATGGCTTTTGATTTACACTTACAAAAAAAACAACCCCAAAGCAAAATTTTTTCTTTGACCGTTTAAATTTTTTTCCAAAATTTATTAACAACAGTAAAAGTTATTAATATTTGCCATAAATTTGAAAATCCAATTTCCTTTATGATAATATTAGGAAAATCTTCACGATTTAATGCCGATTTTGTTAGTCCTTTGTTTGATCCTAAATACTTCTCGGTATATAGGGTGTTACTTTATTTGAATGAAAAATCATTTTTGGTTTCTATTTTTAATACCAACGGAGAAGTACTGCTGATAAAAACTTTTTTAAACCTCAATCAATATGAAATATCGGATTTCTTGGGTAAAATTTGTTTTGAAGATGAACTCCTAAAAAATAAGTATGCTTCATGGGAAATTATCGTAAATCCTAAAAAATGGATGATTATCCCCGCAGAGTTCTTACCAGACGGTGCAGAAAAAGACTATTTAGAGCAATTATTCAGAATAAATGATAGTGAAGTTTGTTTGCGTAATATGATTAAACCATTAGGCTTAAATATAATTTTTGTTTTGGATAGTGAATTAATGAAAAAAGCTCAATACTACTTCCCCAACGTAGATATACGTCATTCAATTGCAAATTCAATTTTACATTACTATAAGTCTGCTACTTTTCAGCCAACAGGTTTTTTTGCCGCAATTGAATTATATGAAAATTTTCTAAACTATATAGTTTTTAATTTTGGTAACTTATTATTTGCTAATCAATTTCAATTTGATACTCCCGATGATTTACTTTACAACATTATTTTAATTAATAATGGACTTTCCATCAATGAAAAAAATTTAGAACTCATTATGACCGGTATCAATAGCCAATTCAATGAACTAAAAAGCATCATACAAGAACACTACCCACTTTTCAGAGAAATCCCTAATATCTATCCTCCTCAAATAGCTTTAGAGCAACAAGGCTTCAAATTATCTCAATACGCACCGTTTATTTTTCATTATCTAGAAAATAATAAAAAGTAATCCATGAAAATCATTGCAGGCAAATTCAAAGGTAAACTAATCCCTTACGATGAATCTTTACCTGCTCGCCCAACCAAAAACATCGCAAAACAAGCTATTTTTAACTATATTGAAAGTCAGTTTGATTGGAACAATATCTCATTACTTGATTTGTTTGCAGGAACCGGTAATATCGGTTTGGAAGCACTAAGTAGGGGAGCTAAACAGGTTTATTTTGTTGATAATGCTAAAAATTGTCAAAAATATATCCTTAAAATCCTTAAAGAATGGCAAATTACAAATGCTCACTTCCTCTTAAAAGATTATTTAAAGTTTATTCAAGAAACCTCTTTAACTTTTGACATCATCTTTTTAGACCCTCCCTACCAAAAAATACCTTTACATATTATTATACCTAAACTACTAAATTTGCTTAATCCTGAAGGCTTGGTAATTTTAGAGCATTTATCTTCTGACTCTTTTACTAGTTGGAATGGTTTTCAGGAAAAAAAAGTTTATGGATTATCCGCATTTAGTATCTTTAAAAATTAAATAGACCAAAGCTTCATAGTTTATTTTGCTTCAAATTACTAATTATTCATTCTCAATATTTTGTCCTATTTTAGATTGTCTAATCTTGGTAATTTTTTTTGAATTGCTGAAATAAAATTTTTTTAGAAACATCACGATAATGGAATTTTATATAATTTTGTGAGCCAAATTCATGTTTATGAAAAAAATTAGTTTCATTTTATGGTTAAGTTTTATTGGAATTCAAAATTTAGAGGCTCAAGTAATATTTTCAGAAAACTTTACATCAGGCATGCCCTCAAATTTTGTGTTAGTAAATAATGATGGTAAAACACCTGCTAGTTCAGTAAGTTATGTCAATAACGCATGGGTAGTAAGAGACGAATCATCCTCTAATACGAATAAAGTAGCTGTATCTACATCTTGGTACAACCCTGCTGGGACTTCCGATGATTGGATGATTACCCCTCAAATTACAGTAGGAACCAATAATATGCTAAAATGGCGTGCACGAGCAGTAGATGAAATCTATCCTGATGGTTATCAAGTGCTACTATCCCCCTCTGGCGATACCGCTTTATCTTCTTTTACTGTAACTTTATTTAATACAAACGCAGAAAATCCTCAATGGACTACTCGTGGTGTATCCCTTGTTCCTTATGCCGGTCAAACGGTGAGAATTGCTTTTCGTAACAATTCTAATGATATGTTCTTGCTACAAGTAGATGATATTGAAGTCTCCGTTGCCCCTCAATACGATGCAGGTATTACAGAAATTCGTAATTATCGTTACTATCTGCAAGGTAGTATTGTTATTGCGGGTACCTTGAAAAATTATGGTTTATCTACGATTAACTCCATTGATGTTCACTGGACTTATGATGGCAATACCGTAAACACTCAAAGCCTAACAGGTTTAAATGTTGCTTCCTATGGTACTCATAATTTCAGTCATAGTATACCACTGGCGGCTTCTGGTTCTAATAAATATCCTATCCGAATGTGGACTTCCAACATCAATGGAAATTCAGATACCAATCCTACAAACGATACTTCCGCAGTATTTCCAATCTATTCTGTAAGTGCTAAACCTGCAAAAAAAACTTTGTTAGAAGAAGCAACTGGTGCATGGTGCCAGTTTTGCCCTGATGGAGCCGTTAAATTCTTGCAAGTGCTCAACACTAACCCTAATGCTATTGGTTACACAGTACATAATTACGATGCTATGGCTAATGACCAAACCGACTCCGTAAATGTTTATGCTAGTGGCTTTCCAACAGGTTACATCGATAGATTTAAGTTTTTAAATCAATCTTCAGTAGATATTTCGCGTACGCAGTGGTCTCTCTTTACTTCAAATCGTAACAATATGGCTGTACCCTTCGGTATTTCTATGACGCATTCCTATGATGCACGGACAAGAACAGTAACCGTTCAATTATCAGCGGATAGTAAAATTAACGCCAATGATAGGGACTACCGCTTCGGTATTGTGGTCGTTCAAGATAGTATGTCAGGAACAGGAACTGGGTGGGACCAGAAAAATTTTTATAATACAGAATCCGGGCATCCTTACTATCAGGCAGGTGATCCTATTATCGGATATCAACATAGACACGTAGCTCGATGGTGGCCTTTGGGTGTTTGGGGTGCCAGTGGTTCTATCCCATCAACCGTTACTGATGGTACTACTTATTCCCAAACTTATTCCTTTGTTTTACCTAATGATTATGACGAAAATAGAATTTCTATCGTAGGATTGGTTCAAGAGTTTACCAATGATTTGAATGAAAGACCTATCCTCAATAGTATTCAACAAAAATTAGATTTATCTACTTCAAAAAGAACAGCTACTAATGATTTTCATGGTTTACAACTTTATCCTAATCCCGCTTCTAATGTTACAACCTTAGCTTTCTTTTTACCTCAAAAAGATATTGTAAATATCCAAATCCTTGATATGACAGGTAAATCCGTATACAAAGAATCCATAGAATTCTATCAAGGTACACAAGAATGGGATATCAATACTGCTGATTTTGCTAATGGTACTTATCTTGTGAATGTTACTACTTCTAACACTACCTTTAGTATCAAATTAGTAATTAGACGCTAGTTTATTTTTTCATATTCTAGTAACCCTCTTCCGTTTGAAGAGGGATTTTTTTTGACTGTTTTGCTGTTCATACTCATTATTTGGGACATTTTGTCTATTAAAGTGGAATTTTTGTCGGTTTCGAATTTTATGCATACTATTTGAAATAAAGAAAACAAAACGTTTATTATGAACTTTAATCATTATACCATTAAAGCTCAGGAAGTAGTGCAGAAGTCGGGGCAAATTGCTAAACAACATCAACAACAGCAAATTGAACCTGGGCACCTGCTTCTAGCATTACTACAATCCGACGAGCAATTGATTGTAAATTTACTCAAGAAATGCGAAGTCAATACGAACCGTGTTCTCAGTAAGACTCAAGAACTTGTAGGGAGTTATCCCAAAGTAACAGGAGCTACTGGTGGGCAATACCTTTCCAATGATGGATACAAAGCCTTAGAAAATGCAGACCAAGTTGCGGGCAAACTCAAAGATGAGTATGTTAGCATGGAGCATATCCTCTGGGGAATTTTAAAAACTAACGAAAAAGCTTCGCAGATTCTTAAAGATGAAGGTCTTACAGAAAAAAATTTAAATTTAGCGATTGTAGATTTAAGAAAAGGGGCAAGAGTTACAGACCAAAACGCAGAAGCAAAATATAACGCACTCAAAAAATATAGTTCTAATCTGAACGAATTAGCACGTGAAGGAAAATTAGACCCTGTCATAGGAAGAGATGAAGAGATACGTCGTGTCATGCAGATACTCACCCGAAGAACCAAGAACAACCCAATTTTAATTGGAGAGCCCGGGGTCGGTAAAACTGCAATCGCAGAGGGTATTGCTCATAGAATAGTACAAGGTGACGTTCCTGAAAACTTAAAAGGAAAAACCATCGTCGCGTTAGACATGGGAGCCTTGGTTGCAGGAGCCAAATTTAGAGGAGAGTTTGAAGAGCGATTGAAAGCGGTAGTCAATGAGGTAGTACAATCAAACGGGGACATCATCATGTTTATTGATGAAATTCATACGCTTGTTGGGGCTGGAAAAGCGGAAGGTGCTATGGACGCCGCTAATATCTTAAAACCTGCTCTCGCCCGTGGTGAACTTCATGTGATTGGTGCTACTACCCTAGATGAGTACCAAAAATACATAGAAAAAGATAAAGCCCTTGAAAGACGCTTTCAGACCGTCTATGTTGATGAACCTGATGTGCAAGATGCAATTTCTATTTTGAGAGGACTTAAAGAAAAATATGAAGTCCACCATGGAGTACGAATTACTGACGCCGCCATCGTTGCCGCAGTAGAACTCTCTCAACGTTATATCACTGATAGATTTCTACCTGATAAAGCCATTGACTTAATGGACGAAGCCGCCTCTCGCTTAAAATTACAAATTGACTCCCTGCCCGAAGAAGTAGATGAACTAGAAAGAAAAATACGTACCTTAGAAATTGAGCGTGAAGCCATTAAACGAGAAAATGACGAACAAAAAGTACAAGAACTTACTCAACAAATTGCAAATTTAACCGAAGAATACAACGCCCTTAAAGCCCAATGGCAACATGAAAAAGAAGCTATCCAAAAAATACGCACTGCCAAAGAAACCATTGAACAGTTAAAATTAGAGGCAGAGAAAGCAGAACGTGATGCAGACTGGGGAAAAGTCGCTGAAATTCGTTATGGCAGAATTATCGAGCAAGAGAAAATTCTTAAACAAATCAATGAACAACTTTCACAAGGAAAACGCCTACTAAAAGAAGAGGTTGATGCTGATAATATCGCAGAAGTGATAAGTAAATGGACTGGCATCCCCGTTACGAGAATGTTGGAGTCCGAGCGGGAGAAATTATTGCGATTGGAAGAGGAACTTCACAAACGTGTGGTAGGGCAGGAGGAAGCTATTGAGGCAGTAGCTAATGCAGTAAGGCGTTCTCGTGCTGGACTTCAAGACCCCAAAAAACCTATTGGTTCATTTATTTTCTTAGGTCCTACGGGTGTAGGAAAAACTGAACTCGCTAAAGCGCTCGCCGAGTACTTATTCAATGATGAAAATGCTATGGTACGCATTGATATGTCTGAATATCAAGAAAAACATACTGTAAGCAGATTGATAGGAGCGCCCCCTGGATACGTAGGATATGATGAAGGTGGACAACTCACGGAAGCAGTACGTAGAAGACCTTACTCCGTCATCCTTTTAGATGAAATTGAAAAAGCTCACCCCGATGTATTTAATATCTTATTACAAGTCCTAGATGATGGTCGTTTAACCGATAACAAAGGTAGAACCGCTAACTTTAAAAATACCATTATCATCATGACCTCTAATCTCGGTTCACAACTCATTCAAGACAGATTATCCGATGTTGTTGATAATCAAAGAGATGATATACTATCTCAATTAAAAAGTGAGGTATTTGAATTACTCAAAAAAGGATTAAGACCTGAGTTTTTAAACCGTATTGATGAAATTATCGTATTTGCTCCACTAACGAAAAAAGAAATTCAAGAGATAGTCAAGATTCAGTTGAATACGCTAACTAAACAGCTCAAGGAGTTAGGTGTAGAAATTGAATTTACTTCTTATGCGTTAGAATGGTTATCGGAAGCCGGTTATGACACCCAATTTGGTGCTAGACCTTTAAAACGTGTTCTCCAAAAAAATATTATCAACGAACTCTCCAAACAACTTTTATCAGGCAAAATCCATAAGGATAGTAAAATTCAGGTGGATGTGTTTGATAACGTTGTAGTATTCAGGAATGTATGAAATACTTTCCCGTTTTACTATCGGCTTTGTTTGCATGCAAAGCCGATTTTTATTTTGTTTTTTTCACTCAATAATGACGAAAGCTCCCCAGAACAAGGGGTGTCCGTAACGGGATTTGAGGGTGTTTTGGGAGTTTAAGAAGGCTTGTCTTGTGTTTTGAGGTTTTATGTAAAATAGTGGGGATTTTATAGATTTGAGGTTTTCTTCGGAAGCTTCATTATTTAAAAATACTTTACAAAAGATTTGTTGATTTTTAGCAATATTTTGTATTCTGATAACTTCATTCTTAGTAGTTGGTAAAGGATTGACAGTACCAGAGAATTGGTTTAGGAAACGGTGTTGAAGTAATGAGAATAAAAAATTTTATTTTGTCTGAAAATAGCGTAAATTTGCGTTTTAAATGAGAAAGCAAACTGTTTTAAAATCTTTAAGTATAATGTTAGGAAGCGTATCCATACTGTTGTTATGTTCAGTGGGGTACGAGTGGGGTATAATAAAGTATCAATTAGAATTTAAACCGTTTCAATTTATTAGTTTAAATCAAATTTTTATTCCTTATGAAATTGAGATGTCTAATTTTCAAGCGCCACGAGATACTCTACCTCCAAAAGAATTAAATGCTAATTGGGTAGATACTTCTAAAATACTTTCGGATACTTATGCTATTGAGTTTAATACTGAAACTCCGCTATTTGTGGAAGGTGAGATATTTCCAGAAGATACTATTGCAAGTGAGTTGTTTCTTTATAATCCTAAGAGAGGGGATCGAAAGGCTTTAGATGCTTTTTATAAAGAACTAGAAGCATTAGAAATTCTTAAATTAAAAGATTTAAATTTGCGAGTAGCCCATTACGGAGATTCTCAATTAGAGGGGGGGTTAATAACTCATGATATTCGTCAAATTTTAAGGGAGCATTTTACAGGGGGAGGGACTGGTTTTATTCCTTTTTATGAACCTTGTTACAACCTGTATGTAACACGTAAACTGATTGGAAATTGGAGAAGATATACTTGTTTTCATGAACGTTACAGCAATAGTTTTTATGGTTTCTGTGGAACCGTATATCGTTTTATGCCTGCTAGAAATTCTTCTTTTGAGCCAAATTTGAGTTTACCTCCCCAATCAGCCAAATGCCTGATAGATATTTATAATCCTGTAAAATACAATAAATTAAGACTTTTCTGGGGTAAAGCAAAAACACCATGGAATTTTAAAGTCTTTTTAAAAGATAGTCTGATTTTTGAGGAGAATTTACAAATTTCGGATGGTTTTCATGTTATCGAAGTTCCAATCAAGAACAATCCCAAAAAGTTAGTTTTACAATTTGAGGCTGTTGAAAGTCCAGATTTATATGGTTTTTCTTTGGATAATGATTATGGCTTATTTGTTGATAATTTAGCACTACGTGGGCATTCAGGAAATGGTTTTCATATTCTCAATACTAGTTTTTTAAAAACGCAGTATGAAGTTTTAAATCATAAGCTTATAATGCTTCAATTTGGAGGAAATATAATTCCTTACACTAATGTTAAAGATTTTAAATGGTATGAAGACAATTTGTATAAATTGCTCTTAAAATTTAAGAAAGCGGCTCCGAATGCTTCTATACTTGTGATTAGCAATATGGATATGGGCTTTAAGGGGGTAAATGGTATACAATCCTATCCCACAGCGCCCAAAGTACGAGATGCTCAAAAAAGAGCCGCATTAAAGGCAGGGGTTGCTTTTTTAGATATCTTTGAACTTATGGGAGGTTCTGGTGCTATGGTAGAATGGTACCAAAAGGGGCTCGCTCTTAACGATTTCGCTCATTTAACTCCCAAAGGTCAAAAAAAAATTGCTCAATTTATTGTTTCAGCTTTACTCAAGGATTACGAAAATTTTAAACAACATTCTCCACTTTCTAATTTAAATAAATTGTTAAATTAATATATTATGAACTCAAATTTTCAAAATAAAATAGCCAAAATGATTAGAGTTGCTGTATCAGAAGTCTTTCAAAAAGATTTTGCAATAGAGTTTTATCCTAATTTAGTTTCTGTTGGTAACGTTAAGGTTACGCCTGATTTTCAAATTGCAAGAATTTATGTAAGTTGTTTTCCCGAGGATAAATCTGATAATATCATGAAAATCATTAACATTGAATACTCTAAAATTAAATATTTAATTCATGCTAAAATTAAAAATAAACTACGAAAAATGCCTGAATTAGAGTTTTATATAGATGATATTTATGCAGAACAAAAAAAGGTTGATGATTTATTAGATAAAGTAAAGCAAGAGCAAGAGCGTATAAAAAACGACAGAATAGCCCAAGGTCTTGACCCAGAAGCCCCTTTGGATGAATCTCAATATAAAAATTTAGACGACCTATGAAAAATATGATAACCCTATTCTGGAAGGAAACTTCATTATTTTTCAATAGCCTTATAGCTTATCTTACAATTATCATCTTTTTAGTGGGAATGGGTTTATTTTTTTGGGTATTTCAAGGTAACGTTTTAGATTCTGGAGAAGCTCAAATGGATGGGCTTTTCGCATTAGCCCCTTGGTTCTTTTTATTTTTAATTCCTGCTATCACCATGAGAATGTTCTCCGAAGAATTCAAAACAGGAACCATAGAATTGATTTTTACTAAACCATTCACTGATTGGCAAATTATTTTAGGTAAATATTTTGCAGCGATTGTCTTAGTATTCTTTTCTCTTATTCCTACTTCTTTGTATTACTCGACCTTATATTTTTACGCTGAACCGTTGGGTAACATAGATACGGGGGCTATTTTAGGTTCTTATTTAGGGCTTTTTGCACTTGGTGCTATCTTCGCCGCTATTGGTATATTTGCTTCCGCTTTCACTGATAATCAAATCATAGCTTTTATCATAGGAGTATTCTTATGTTTTACTTTTTATATCGGTTTTGATTACCTCGCTGAACTACCTATTTTCAGTGCTTTCTCTGATATTATCGCTAAAATTGGTATTAATGACCATTACCGTAGTATCAGCAGAGGGGTTGTAGATACCCGTGATGTCATTTATTACTTATCAGCCATTCTCTTTTTTTTATTTAATACTTCTATCATCTTGGAACTTAAAAGAAAATGAAAATTTATCTTATAAAATCTTTCACTCTCTTCATTCTCCTTTTTTTTATTAACCTTATTGCAGACCAAATCTTTTATCGTTGGGACCTGACCAAAGAGAAAAGAAATAGTATTTCAGACCTTAACAAACAAACTATGCAAAGCCTTCAAAAAATTGTTACTATTAAAGTATATTTAGAAGGCGATTTTCCTCCAAGTTTGGAGCGTCTATCTAATGCTATTAGGAATACTCTGTACGAGATGGAAGCTTATGCTGATGGTAATCTACAGTTCACTTTCATTGATCCCAGTGATAACAAAGTTTTACAAAAGCAATTTCAGCAGAAAGGTATTCTGCCCATCCCGCTCAATATCAAAGATGAGAATATTGAAGCCCGTAAATATATTTACCCTGTTATTGTAGTAAATTATGAAGATAGAGAAGAATGGATTGATATTTTTAAAAATGCTTACTATCCTAATGGAATGGCAAATTTAGTTAAAGCCGAAACCGATATCGAATATAAATTAGTTTCTGCTATTCGTAGACTAACCGCTGAGTACCGACCAACTATCGGATTCTTGACAGGGCATAATGAAACCCCACTCAAAAAAATGCCTGAACTTATCAACGAACTCAAAAATTCTTATGATATCTATGAAGTCAATGTAAAATATGGCAATGCTATTCCTCCGAGTTTTTTAGGTTTACCTGACACCCTCAAAAAAAAATTTGAAGGTAGAACTGGGCTTGATGTTTTATTAGTGGTACAACCAGATTCTGCTTTCTCGGAAAGAGAAAAATACGAAATTGACCAGTACCTCATGATGGGGGGGAAAATTCTTTGGATATTAGACCAAAACCGTGTCATTTTAGATAAACAACAAACTTTGTCACAGCCACGACAGTTACAATTAGACGATTTGTTTTTTAAATATGGTTTCAAAATCAATTATGACTTAATTCAGGATTTGAGTTGTGGTAAAATTCATTTACTTGCTGATATTAACAAACAAGGAGGTCAATTTCAATCTTTAAATTGGGTTTTCTATCCTATGGCTGTACGCTTTAAACAACACCCTGTTACACGTAATTTAGATGCTGTACTTTATCGTTATGCTTCTTCTATTGATACTCTCCCAAGAATAGGTTTAAAATACACCCCATTGATTTTATCATCGCCTTTGAGCCGTTCCTTAACGGGAAATGTTTTGATTGATATCAACGAACATACTAAACCTATCCCCCAAAACATTTTTTTTAATAAGGGAGATAAAATGCTTGGTTTACTCATTGAAGGTAAATTTCAGTCTTTATTTCAGGGAAGAGAAGCCCCTACAGACCAATTCGCAAAAGAAAAACCTACCGCTGTTTTTATTCCGCAAAATAAAGTGCCTACTGCTATGATTGTTCTTTCTGATGGACAACTTGCCGAAAAAGATGATCACCCCTATATCCCTTACATGCCTGTGGATAATAAGTCCCTAATTCAAAATGCAGTGGATTATCTTGTCGGAGATGAAGCTATTACGCTTGTTCGTGCTAAAGAAGTAGAAATAAGAAGGCTTTCCAAAAAAGCAGGTAAAGACCATAAATTTTATATCCAAATTTTTAACCTCCTGACCCCAACCGTTCTTATTATTATCTTTGGATTCTTTCGTTTTTACTGGCGAAAAAAACGTTTTGAACAATTTTAGTTAATTTTGATTAGATATGAATAAAAAATCGTATAGTTTCATAGGTTTAGCCATCGGGTTAATCATAGCCGTTATCGTTTACTTCTTAATCAAATCTCCTCGCAAATCAACTATTGACCCTGATGAAATTCAATTTGCAGTAAAAGATACTGCTTCCATCCAAAAAGTCATTTTAACAGGCTACATAGAAGGTAATGTAGTTGGAAAAGTTTACCTAACAAAAAAAAATGAACAGTGGTGGGTCAATGATAAATTCAAAGCTCAGAATATAACTATTGAAAATTTACTCCAAACAATTTATGCTATACAGATGCAACAACCTTTACATCCTAATGCTATTGAAAATGTCAAAAAACTTATAAAAAAACGTAATGTGCATGTGATTATACAAAATGGAGATGGTACTACACTTAAAGGTTACTACATTGGACCCGCTACACCTGATACAAAAGGAAATTATGTAATTTTAGAAGGTGCAGAGAATCCCTACATTGCAGAAATCCCTGGATTTAATGGTTATTTATCAACTCGTTTTTCTGCTAATCCCGAAGCCTGGCGTGATTATACCATTTGGAACCTAAAACCTGATGCTTTTCAGTCCTTTGAACTCAAAGATAAAGCCCAAAATACTTTAATACGAGTATTCAAAAATAAAGATACTTACTTTATTAACAATCAACCTTTTAAGGATTCTGTAATTATCAATAAAATACAAAATACTTATTTACGCTGTACTGCCGCAGGCACTGCTCAATCTAGTTTCCCTAACGCAAAAGATTCTCTTAGTAAAGTTCCCGCTGATTTCTATCTATTGGTTAATCAGCAAGATTACTTGTTGTGGCGTAATCCCTTTGGTGCATTTTTTATTGCCCCTGTTCGTCAACAAAATCAATCAACTCGTTTAGAAGGTGAAATTTTATTACTACAAAAGATGACCGTACAAAAATGGTTATTTGATAAAATTGAAAAGCCATTGTAATAAAAATTACAAAGATTTAAACAAATTTTTATAACATTGATATCTTAGCAAATGGTCTAAAATAGTGATAGCAGTCATAGCTTCTACAATAGGAACGGCTCGTGGCACTACGCAAGGGTCATGTCTACCTTTTCCTTCTAACATGATTTCATTGCCATCATGGTCTATGCTAATTTGTTTTTTTAATATAGTAGCCACAGGCTTGAAAGCAACTCGAAAATGTATAGGCATACCATTACTTATCCCCCCTTGAATTCCCCCAGAATAATTAGTTTGGGTTTTTATTTGTTGATTTTCTACGTAGAAAATATCATTATGTTCACTGCCATACATTTCAACTCCACGAAAACCAGAACCATACTCAAAGCCTTTGGATGCATGAATAGATAGCATCGCTTTGGCTAAATCCGCAGATAATTTATCAAATACAGGTTCGCCAAGTCCAACGGGAACATTTAAAATTACAGCACTTACTACCCCTCCTATACTATCTCCTCGTTTTTTAACTAATAAAATTTCTGCTTCCATTAATTCAGCCATTTTCATATCAGGGCATCTAACAGGATTACTTTCTATTAAATGAAAATCAATCTCTGAATAGCTTTTAGATAATTTAATATTTCCTACTTGTGAAACCCACGCATAAATTTGAATGCCTAATGGAGTTAGGATTTGCTTTGCAACAGCTCCTGCTATCACTCTTGCCGCTGTTTCCCTAGCGGAACTTCTTCCTCCACCGCGATAATCGTAATTGCCATATTTCATATGGTAAGTATAATCGGCATGCGAAGGGCGGTAAGCAGTTTTTAGGTGTTCATAATCTTTGGATTTAGCATCCTGATTTTCTATCCAAAAAGTAAGTGGCGAGCCGGTTGTTTTTCCTTCAAAATAACCGGATAAAATTTGAAAAACTTCGTTCTCATTTCTTCTTGTAGTTAATTTGGATTGACCGGGTTTTCTTCGTTGTAACTCATACTCAATAAAATCTAAGTTCAATGAGATATTTGGCGGGCAACCATCTATAACAACTCCAATACCTTTTCCATGGGACTCACCAAAGGTGGTTACTCGGAAGATTTTTCCAAAGGTATTTCCCATTATTTCATAAAAAATTTCAAAAGTTTAAGTTTATTTAAGTAAGGAGCATAACGAATAGGAATATCAAAAAGATTAGTTTTCTTTAGAATTCCACGAGGGTGTGAGAAAGCTTGGAAAGAGCTTTTACCATGATAGTTGCCTATACCACTATCCCCAACTCCCCCAAAAGGTAAATCTTGTGGAGCTAAGTGAACTAAGCAATCGTTAATACAACCTCCGCCTGAGTCGGTGTAATTGAGTATTTTGCGTTCATTATAAGTTGAGTTGGTATATAAGTAAAGAGCTAGAGGCTTGGGTCTTTCGTTTATAAACTGAATAACTTCATCTAAATTTTGGTAGGTTAAAATAGGTAAAATGGGACCAAAAATTTCATCTTGCATGACAGGACTATGTGGGCTTACATTTTCTAACAAAGTGGGAGCAAAATAAAGTGTTTGGATATTATGTTGACCACCATAGAGTACGGTACCGTCCTTTAAGTAATTGGTTAGGCGGATAAAATGTTTTTCATTGATAATTCTGGGGTAATCGGGAGATTGGGCGGGGTCGTTACCATAAGATTTTTTGATATTTTCAATGATTTTCTGAACAAGGGGTTGCTTGATAGATTCATGAACGAGCAGATAATCAGGGGCTACGCAAGTTTGTCCTGCATTGACGAGTTTTCCCCAAACAATTCTACGAGCGGCAAATTCTAAATGAGCGGTTTCATCTACGATACAGGGGCTTTTACCACCTAGTTCCAATATAACTGGGGTTAGATGTTTGGCGGCGGCTTGCATCACGATTTTCCCTACTTGGGTACTTCCTGTAAAGAAAATCACATCCCATTTTTGTTCTAATAGATGTTGGCTGGTTTCAATGCCGCCTTCAATTAAGGCAATGTATTCAGGTTGGAAGTATTGGGTTATTAGTTTTTTAGCTATAGAAGAGGTTGCGGGTGCGAGTTCAGAGGCTTTGAGAACGGCGGTACAACCTGCGGCAATAGCCCCAATCAAGGGAGCAAATAATAATTGAAAGGGATAGTTCCAAGGAGCAATAATTAAAGAGTTACCATAGGGTTTAGGGTATATTTTGGATACAGCCCAGAACTGGGTTAGGGGAGTCCATACTGTTTTAGGTTTCATCCATGATTTTAAATGAATTATCGCATGGTTAAGTTCTTCGTAAGTAAAGCCTACTTCTGTGGCATAACCTTCAAATTCTGATTTTTTCAAATCCGATTTTAAGGCTTCTAGAATTTCTGTTTCATGGGCTTTTATGACATGTTTGAGTAGTTTTAATTGTTGTAAACGGAAGGAATAGTCAATTGTTTTTCCTTGCGAAAAGAATTTTTTTTGATTTTGTAGTATATTTTGAATTTCTGAGAGTGAAGTTTCTTGAAAGGTTTGAGTGTTCATAACATTTTAGCTGTAAAGATAAATAGAACTTTGTATGAGAGCAAATAATTTTATAAATTTATTGGTTTTTATCACCACGTAAGACACGTATTCTTTTACGGGCGTTTACTTTATAGATGGAGCCGGGGTAATCTGTAATGAGTTGTAAATAAAAATCCATAGCTTTTTGAGGGTCTTTTAGGAGGAAGTCATAGATTTCGGCTTTCAGGAAGAGTGCATCATCACTGTAAACACCTGGGGAGTGATGGTTTAAAATTTGGTCTAAAAAGAATAAAGTTTTATCAATGTCGTTTTGGTTGTAAGCGATTTGGCTTTTTTGCCAAATAATATCGTCCTTCAAAGGGTGATTAGGAAATTTTAATTGTAAGGAATCTAATTCGGATAGAGCGGAGGTGTATTGTTTTTGATAGATGAGTAGTTGTGCTTTGGCGAAACGGCTTAAAGCTTCGGTGGTTGAGTCTAAACCGGTGTTGTCTTGAATGAGCAAGAACATGTCAATGGCATCATTGGCGATGTCATTGGAGGTATTATCTTTTAAAATTTTAAAGAAAGCTTTAGCCATATCAAAATCTCCCCGATAATAAAAAAGCATAGCTTGTTTAAATTTGGCGAGAGCTCCGATTTGGGCGTCTTTATTTGTTTTCTCTACTTCGTTATATTTTAGTTCTGCTTTTGCAGTTTCATTTTGTAACAAAAAAATATCACCTATCAATAGTTTTACTTTGGATTTTTGGTTTAGAGGTAAGGTAGGTAAATTTTCAATGTTTTCTAGGTCATTGAGAGCAGTGTTCAGGTCATTTAGGTAAAAAATGCAGAGATTAGCTTTTCGGTAGATGGCATCAAAAGTTTGGGATTGTTTGCCGTAGTTTTGTATAAGCTCATCATAATTTTGGATGGCTTTTCTAATTTTTTGTAAATCAATAGGTTTATTTTCAAAAATTAAATGTTCATAATTAATTGCTTTTTCTTGTAATGCTTGTAAGTAGAATATAGACTTTTGAGGTCTATTTAAGATGTAATCTAAAACTTGGTTAGATTGTTCATATTTTTGGTTATTTTGGAGGGTTTTTGCATATTGAAAAATGCGGTTATTACCATCTTGCAGGATTCTATCAATTTGTTTAATTTGTGCAAAGGCTTCATCATAGTTTTCAGATTGGACATAAAAATCAAAAAGGACGTCAAGGACTAATAAATTATCTTTGTATTTGTTGACGGATTGAAGTAAAGCTTTTTCGATATCATCCGCAGATTTTTCATTGGTTAGAACAGCAATTTTACCTTTGATGATATCGGGTTGAATATTTTTTTCGCAAAGTAGGGTCATTAGTTCTAGGGTAGCTTGATAGTAGTTTCCTAGGGCGGCGTAATTTTCATAGAGTTCAGAAGCGAATAAGGAGTTAGATTTGAGGGTTTTTCTTCCTTGTAAATAAAATTTTTCTGACCATTCAAGTTGTCGGTTTTTGAATAAGAAGTTACCAATTTTAAGGAAATCTTCTTCTTTGTTGAGTTTTTGGAGGAGAGTATTCCAGAGGTTAAGCGCTTCGTTTTCTTTTTTTTCTTGTAGGTAAGCCAAAGCTTTGAGGGCGATGAAGAGGGGTTCATTAGCAGATTTTTTGATGGTTTTATCTAAAAAAATATGAAGTTCAGGGAATTGATTAAGAGCGGAATAAGTATTGGATATTTTGAAGATGAGTCGGGTTTCTTCTTTGTTTTTGAAGAGTTTTAGGTAAATTTGGAGTGCTTTTTCGTATTCACCTTCATTAAAATATTCATCAGCGAGTTGCTCTTCTGGGGGGATCTGCCCCGGTAAAGTGAGGTATAGAAGCCCAAAAAAGAAGAAACAAAGTAACTTCAAAGGCATAGAGGCACAGTGAATTTGGTGCGTCCGGAAGGATTCGAACCCTCAACCGTTTGATCCGAAGTCAAATGCTCTATCCAATTGAGCTACGGACGCTTTATTTACTGCAAAATTACAAATTTTTTTGATTAGTTGTAATGAAATGCAATATTATTCTGACCTGCCGTTGATATTAACATTTTTATTGATGCGTTTTACAAGTCCTTGTAGGACGTTTCCGGGTCCTATTTCAGTAAATTCAGTAGCTCCGTCTTGAATCATATTTTGTATGGATTGTGTCCAGAGGACGGGGCTTGTTAATTGTTCAATTAGATTATATTTAATTTCATCGGCATCAATAGAGGGTTTAGCGGTATAATTTTGATAGATGGGGCATGAGGGTCTTTGGAAGAGGGTATTTAAAATACCTTTTTCTAGTTCTTTTCTTGCGGATTCCATTAAAGGGGAATGAAACGCGCCGTCTACTTCTAATTTTTTTACAATTTTGGCGCCCTTTTCTTTACATAAAGCCATAGCTCTATCTACACCTTCAATAGTGCCGGATATCACTAGCTGCCCAGGTGAATTATAATTAGCAGGTACAACGATGGTATCTTGAATAGATTGACATACTTCTTCAACGACTGAGTCTTCAATACCAACGATTGCCGCCATAGTAGAAGGATTTTCATTACAAGCTTTCTGCATGGCATTGGCACGAATCTGAACAAGTCTTAAAGCATCTTCAAATTCTAAACAACCATTCACAACCAAAGCTGAAAATTCTCCTAATGAATGACCAGCTACCATATCTGGTTGTATTTTTAGACATTTTGCTAAAATTACCGAATGCAGAAATATAGCAGGTTGAGTGATAGAGGTTTTTTTGAGTTCTTCGGAAGTTCCTTCAAACATAATTTTAGAGATATCAAAGCCTAGAATGTCATTAGCTTTATGAAAAAGAGCTTTAGCATTGCTGTTGGCTTCAAATAAGCTCTTAGCCATTCCAGGGAATTGTGAACCCTGACCAGGGAAAATATATGCTGTTTTCATTTATAAATTTGGAGTATTTTTAAATTTTTTACGTAATTCTTCTACATACCTTCTAAACTCTTTATCCGTATCGCAAAGGTCATTTACTGTGTTAATAGCATGAATGACAGTGGAATGGTCTCTACCTCCGAAGTATAAACCAATAGTTTTTAAGGAAGATTTTGTACATTCTTTTGAGAAATACATGGCTATTTGGCGTGCTTGTACGATTTCGCGTTTTCTACTTTTTTCTTTTAAAGTTTCGGGTTTTAATTTAAAATATTCTGCTACGGTAGAAGTAATAGATTCGATGGATAGTTCTCGGTGGTTGTTGGTAACAAAGTTTTTAATTACTTTATGGGCTATTTCTAAATCAATTTCTTTTCTATTGAAAGAGCTTTGAGCTAAAATGCCAATTAAAGAACCTTCTAAATCCCTTACATTGGTCTGAATATGATGCGCTACGTATTCGATAATCTCATCGGGCATCTCCACTCCTTCATGGTACATTTTACTTTTCAGTATTGCGATACGTGTTTCTTGGTCAGGGACTTGTAAATCTGCGCTTAGTCCCCATTTGAAACGAGAAAGTAATCTTTCTTCAATACCTTTCATATCTTTTGGGGGAACATCAGAAGTTAATATGAGTTGTTTATCATTTTGGTGTAGATGATTGAAAATTGTGAAGAAAGCTTCTTGGGTCTTTTCTTTTCCCATGAGTAATTGTATGTCGTCTACAATCAATACATCGATGAGTTGATAAAAATTGATGAATTCGTTGATTTGATTGTTTTTCACAGAGTCCACAAATTGGCTTAAAAATTTTTCGCATGGTACATAAAGTACCACTTTATTGGGATGTAATTTTTTTACTTCATTACCAATAGCATGAGCTAAATGGGTTTTGCCTAACGCTACATTTCCATAAATAAAGAGTGGATTAAAGGAATTTTTTCCAGGTTTCATAGCGATACCAATTCCTGCTGAGCGAGCTAACCGATTACAATCTCCTTCAATGAAAGTCTCAAATGTATAATTAGGGTTTAATTGCGACTGTATGGTTAGTTTTTGTAATCCAGGAATTATAAACGGATTGATAACATTAGGTTTACTACTTTGAGTTGGAACTTGAATAGATGGATTTTGGGTTTTAATTTCACTTTTGGTAGATGGAATTTGAATATTTGAAGCATTTTCATGATTTTCCATTTTAACAGAGTAGCTCAATTTCGCATCGGGTCCCAGATAAAATTTTATAGCTTTAGAAAGTAAATGAACATATTTTTCCTCCAGAATCTCATAATAAAAATGAGAGGGTAACTGAAGCGTAAGTTCATTATTTTCTAATTTAATAGCGACAACAGGTTTAAACCATGTTTCATAGGTCTCTTGCTGTACGTTTTCTTTTATCATTTCCATACATTTAGACCATACTTCTTGGCAATTCTTTTGCATAGTGTCAGTGTTTTTAATCATACCTTCAACCCTCATATTTTTTTATTTTATCAGTTCAAAATTGCAGGATTTTTTTTTTGTGTTTACTATTGACTTTTTACAAAATGTTTAAATCATATAGAAAAAATTTCAATTTGCTGATTTACAAAAAGAATAAATTCAATTTAGTTTATTCACTTATTCACAAAATTAATTTTAAAATGTGGATTATTCGGATGAACAAATCTAACTATTTTTTATTCAAGCACATTATTTTATTAATTTGAATATCAATTTTTTGCTTAAACTTGCACTCTTTAATGATATGACCATAGGAATTGTTTGTTATCCTACTTTTGGGGGGAGTGGTGTTATTGCTACGGAACTTGGTAAGATTTTAGCCAGCCTTGGGCACTGTGTCCATTTTATAACTTACGATAGACCTGTTCGTTTAGACTTTTTTGTTCAGAATATTTACTATCATGAAGTTATGACACCAAACTATCCCTTATTTCAATACCTACCGTATGAATCTGCTTTAATTTCTAAAATAGTAGATGTTGCAATGCATTCTCATTTAGATTTAGTACATGTTCATTATGCTATACCTCACGCTTCTGCGGCGGTTTTTGCTAAAAAGATTTTGAAATCTTATCAAATCTCATTACCTGTCATTACCACTTTACATGGTACTGACATCACTCTTGTGGGAAAAGAAGAAACTTTTAAACCGATTATTAAGTACGCAATCGAGCATTCAGATGGGGTAACCTCTGTTTCTGAATTTTTAAAAAAAGAAACTTACACATACTTTGAAGTAGATAAATCAATTGAAGTGATTCCGAATTTTGTATCATTAGTACGATTTAGACCGAAGCCCGAGATTAGAAATACTTATCGTAAACTTATTGCCCCAAACGATGAAAAAATATTGATACACACATCAAATTTCAGGAAGGTTAAAAGGGTTCAAGATGTAATAGCTGTTTATTTAGAGGTAAAAAAACAAATTCCTTCAAAATTACTATTAGTGGGAGATGGTCCTGAAAGAACCCATTTAGAAAAATATGTGCGTGAGAACCAACTAACGCAATGGGTAATCTTCATGGGTAAGCAAGAAAAAGTGGAAGATATATTAGCCATTTCGGATATATTTTTGATGCCATCGGAAACGGAGAGTTTTGGACTAGCCGCCTTAGAGGCAATGGCTTGCGGTTTACCTGTTGTCGCATCTCATGCTGGAGGTTTACCTGAACTAATTGTCAAAGGCTTCAATGGCTTTATGACTGAGGTAGGAGATACAAATCAAATGTCCAAGTATGTTATAGAAATTTTAAATCCAGAAAAATATGCATACTACTCAGAAAATGCTATCAAAACCGCCCAAAAATTTGATGAAAATTTAATCGTTAAATCCTATGAAAAATTTTATTCTCAATATATTAAAAAATGAGTTTCCATTACCAAAATTCTATAATTTTGTAGTCCTATTTTCATTTGATATGTTGAAATACTTTCTTTTTCATTTGGTTTTAATAGGGGGTAATTTTTTTAATCATACCTATTCACAAAATTTATTATCTCAATATGAGTTGGAGAAAAAACCTGTTTTTACTTCACTTGAAAAGGCTGTTGCAAACAAAAATCAAGTTTATAAGCTTAATTTAAGTAAGCAAAAACTGAAAGAGTTTCCCAAAGAGATTCTTTTATTTGAAAATCTTCAAGAACTTAATCTTAGCGATAATCTTATTAAGGAACTACCAAATGAAATCAGCAATTTAAAAAATTTACAGGTCCTTAACTTGTCAAAAAATAAAATTAAAAAACTGCCCGTAACGATAGGAGACTTAAAACATTTGCATACCTTTTATTTTAGTAAAAATCGCTTGGTTTATTTTCCTAATGAAATGCGTGGTCTAGATAATTTAAAATTTATTGATATTTCTAAAAATCAGTTGACTTATGATGAATTAGTTTTTATTAAAAAAATTGTACCTGATAATTGTGAGGTTTTAACGAAATGAATATCGTAAATAGCCGTTTTATGAATCAAAAACCTGAGATAATCATAGCTGATACTCGAAATCAATTAGATTTAGAGCAAAAATATAAAATTTTAGAAACTTTTGACATTCAAAATCAATATAACCAATTGATTAAAATACAGACTAAGGAATTTTCTGCTGTGTGCCCGGGAACTGGACTTCCTGATATTGCGGATGTTATTATTGAATATATACCTAATAAAAAGTGCGTTGAGCTTAAATCGTTAAAATATTATTTTTTTTCATTTAGGGATGATGCTATTTTTCAGGAGCCTGTTACAGATGTAATCTTTGGGCATTTATTAAAATGTTTAGAACCTCTTTATTTACGCTTGGAAATCACTTATAATATAAGAGGTGGGTTTTTAACTACCACTAGCGCTGAATACGGAGATAAAAAAGTACATTATCCTAATCATTCAATATTAGTTTAATGGAAACTAGCCTAATTATCAATCATTTAGGTGAGAAAAGAAGTAGTTATCAAAACGCAGTTTCTCCTCCAATTTTTCAGACTTCTAACTTTGCTTATCAAAATGTAGAGGAGATGCGTCTTGCAATCCAGAATGAGTTTGCGTATCCCTTGTACATGCGAGGAAATAATCCAACCGTTGAGATTTTGAGAAGAAAAATTGCCGCATTAGAGGGATATGAAGATGCGCTCATCTTTGCTAGTGGAAGTGCCGCTATTGCTGCTGCTGTGAACGCAAATTTACAATATGGTGACCATGTCGTTTGTGTTCATAATCCTTATTCTTGGACTTTCAAACTTTTTAATCAATATTTAAAAAAATTTGGTATTCAAACTACATTTATAGACCCCACTATTCCTGATGCTTATGCTCTTGCAATACAACCTAATACTAAATTATTTTATTTAGAAACGCCTAATTCTTTAACTTTTGAATTAACGGACTTGTCCGATACAGTACAGCTAGCAAAAAAGTATAATATTATTACTGTTTTAGATAATTCCTACGCTACTCCTTTGTATCAAAAAGCTTCTGATTTTGGAGTTGATATTGTCTGTCATTCCGCTACGAAATACTTATCGGGGCATTCTGATGTTGTCGCAGGGGTAGTTTGTGCGAATCATAAAATGATAGAAAAAATTTTCTATTCTGAATTTATGAACATAGGAGGAATTATTTCCGCTCATGATGCCGCTCTGATAATAAGGGGTTTGAGAACTCTACCTATTCGCTTGGAAAGAATATCTAAAAGTACTCAAAAAATCATAGCTTTTTTAGATAAAAATCCTAAAATAACTAAAATTTATTATCCGTTTTATGAAAAAAATCCTCAATATACGTTAGCTAAAAAACAAATGAAAGGTTGTACAGGCTTATTTAGCATAGAATTAAATACTGATGACCCCAAAGTGATAGAACTATTTTGTAACTCTCTAGAATGCTTTCTGTTAGCATGTTCATGGGGAAGTTATGAAAGTTTAGTTTTTCCAGGAATAGCAATAACTCCTCTTCCTTCAAAATGGAAATTGATTAGATTAAGCATTGGACTAGAAGAACCTGATATGTTGATAAACGATTTAGAACAAGCACTTAATAAAATTTAACTTTTTAATTATTATGGCACTGTTTAATTTTTTTTCGTCAAAGTCTACCGGTAATACTTCCACTTTAGGAAGTCAGATAGTTGTTTTTGATTTAGATAGTTTAGAATCAAAAAATGTGAATTGGTCTTTTTTAGAATCATTTGAAAATCCTGAACTGTGGATTTTTACCTCTAACAAAGAAAGTCAGAAACTAAAAGAACTTGAGGAAAAGTATTTAGCAAAGATTTATAGTTTACCAGAGGATAGTAGGCAATCACCTTTTTGGGTTTTGGGAGTTGTGATGTTAGAAATGCAAAGCCTTAAAGAACTTAAAAAGCTAACGTTTGTAGCAACCTTACCCTATTATCAAGCAATTTGTGATTACCTAAAACAAAGAAATATTCCAGTGGAATTTTTACAGATAGAGGGCACTATCAATAAGTTATCAATAACTACTAAAACCAAACAATCTGTATCTTCAAAGGTAAATAAATCAGAAGATAAAGAAAAAGCTGAAAAAAAATCAAAGAAATATACTAAAAAATTTAAACTTCCTAAAATAAAGTCTTTGAATCAGGAAGAATTACAAAAAATATGTGATGCTTTTCAAGAACATTTTGAAATAGAAGGAATCTATGAAAAGAAAGCGCTCGGCGAAATTGTAAAAATTGCTACTGGAAAAACGGTACAAAAGGTATTTCATACTAGAAACGCTAAATTATATGTAGGCTGTTTATATCATCATGGAATTATTCATAATGAAAATGAAAATGATTTTAAACTTTTAAAATATCCTACGGTTGATATTTTTCCGAAAGAAGTGAAAGTTTTTAGAAAAAAATATCATAAAAAAAAGGGTTAATGAAGAAATTTTATTTAAGTATGTAGAATTTGGTTCTAATTTTTATGGTCATGGAAGTAGTATTAATTGGAGTAGCAATTATTGCTTTTATAGTTTTTATTTATTTTGTTCCAGTTGGAGTATATATAAATGCATTATCTTCTGGCGTATATGTAGGAATTGGACAATTGATTGGGATGCGTCTGCGTCAAGTACCACCTTCATTGATTGTCAATAATTTAATTAAAGCAACCAAAGCAGGTTTGAAATTGTCATTAGCGGAGTTAGAAACTCATTATTTAGCAAAGGGAAATGTAAATGCAGTTGTAAATGCTTTAATATCAGCAGATAAAGCGAATATTAATCTTACATTTAAGTTAGCGGCGGCAATAGACCTTGCGGGAAGAGATGTTTATACTGCAGTACATGATTCTGTTAACCCTAAAGTTGTTGACTCACCACCAGTTACAGCTGTTGCCAAAGATGGCATTCAATTAGTAGTGAATAGTCGTGTTACTTTAAAAGCTGATATACATCGTTTGGTGGGAGGTGCAGGTGTAGAAACCATACTCGCAAGAATTGGAGAAGCCATTGTTTCAACGATAGGCTCATCAGAATCACACAAAAGCGTACTAGAAAATCCTGACTCTATTTCTAAGCAGGTGTTGTCAAGAGGTTTAGACAGTAATACTGCATATACTTTACTTTCCATTGATATCGCGGATATTGATGTAGGTGAAAATATTGGTGCTAAGTTATCAGCAGACCAGGCGGAGGCGGATTTACAGGTAGCAAGAGCAAAAGCCGAAGAAAGAAGGGCTATGGCAGTTGCATTAGAACAAGAATATATCGCTAAAATTCAAGAAATGAAAGCCAAACTAATTGAAGCAGAGGCTCAAATTCCACTCGCTATTGCGGATGCGCTCAGAGCAGGTAATATAGGTTATTTTGATTACCTTAAAATGAAAAATATACAAGCGGATACTAAAATGCGTGAATCGTTAATAGATATTCCAAGCAACGAGAATACCTGATTACATGAATAAGGGGTTATTCTTAGATAGAGATGGTGTTATTAATGAAGAAGTGGGTTACGTTACATCGCTCGATAAATTTTGCTTTAAGCCTGGGATCGTAGAACTCATTTCAATGGCGAATTGGTTGGATTATAAGGTCATTGTAATAACTAACCAAGGGGGAATCTCTAAAGGATTGTACTCCCATAAACAATTACAAATCATTCATGAATTTATGTTAAATCGCTTGATAGTTTTTGATGCAAAAATAGACCAGATATATTATTGTCCCCATCATCCCGACCAGAGCCGTTGTCTATGTAGAAAGCCTGGCAAACTTCTTTTTGAGAGAGCCATTCATCAATTTAATATAGACCCCAAACTATCCTTTATGCTTGGTGATAAACAACATGATTTAACTCCAGCCAAATTGTTAGGGATTACTACGGTACTGGTTGGAGTTCAGGACCCTATTTACGCTGCGGATTATTATTTTCCTGAAATCTCTGATGTTTTAAGTATTTTAGTTTAAGTAAAGAAAAATTTAACGAAAATTTACAATTTCTGATGCGGCTCTGCGGATACGGTCATTTAGAGCTTTGCCAAGCCACCAATCTTCAAACCATTCAATGACCACGTAATCTACTTCCCATTCTTCAATCGCTCGAAAATATCCAAATAAGTTTTTTGCCGCTTCACTAAATGATTTTTCAGGCGATAAATTTAATTTTGGTTTATCAATTTTAATCTCTTCCCCGAAGAAAATGATGCCTAGTTTGTCAAACTTATGAGTTTGTAAATATTTTTCTAAATCGTTAGTTACAATTAATTTTTTATGGGGAGCGTAGTGTTGTATCAACATACCGGGCGCATCAGGATGAGAAGAAGATTTTTTGATGGTTTTAATTTTTCCTGTAATTTTTTCTATGGCCTCAATAGGTACGCCACCTAAACGATAAATTACTAATTCATCATTTACTGCTCCAATAATAGTGGATTCAAGTCCAATTTCGGATGGTCCTCCTTCTAAAATAAGAGGTATTTTACCATTCAAAGAATGTAGAACGTGTTTAGAGGAGGTTGGGCTAACATAACCAAAAGGGTTGGCACTAGGAGCGGCTAGGGGGTATTTTAGATTTTCTAGTAGTGTTAAAGTAACGGGATGTTTGGGAATTCTAACGGCTACAAGAGGACTTCCCGCAGTAACTAAATCAGGGATTATATCCTTTTTAGGCAGTAGAAAAGTTAATGCACCGGGCGTAAAATGTTCTGCTAATTTCAGTAACAAAGGATGCCAATTTGCTACAAACTCTAAACTTTTTTCAATAGAGTAAGTATGAACAATCAATGGATTAAAAAAAGGACGATTCTTAATTTCAAAAATTTTGATGACGGTTTCGGCTTGATAAGCATTACCTGCTAATCCATAAACGGTTTCGGTTGGAATAGCAATAATTTCACCTTGATTTAGGTAGTCTATGGCTTCAGTAACAGAGTTACTGATTTTAGTTGTCATTTATTCTATAACTTTAAGTTTAGCAAATTTAAGCAATAATGTTTTTTGCCCATTTTGATTGAAGTCTATAACAGCTTTTTTATCGTCATCATTTTTCCCTTCTAAACTTAAGACTATTCCTTTACCAAATTTAAAGTGTTCAACTTTTTTTCCTATTTGTATTGCATCAATAGGGTCTGGAACAAAATCAATTTTGGGGGTTTGTGTAGGGGAATTAGAAACCTGTTTGAGTTTTGTTAGGTTTGTTGCTTGTTGAACGTTATTGGATTGGTTAAGTTTTGCAGGGGTCATTCTAAGAGAATTGGATTCAAGTAGTTGGGAGTCAATTTCAAAAATGAAACGAGAGGGGCTTGTTTGAGTTAAGTTACCAAAACGCATTCTATTTTTGGCATAAGAAAGTACGAGGTGTTTTTTAGCTCTTGTTAAAGCTACGTAAAAAAGTCTTCTTTCTTCTTCAATTTGTTTGGGTTCAAATAGAGTCATAGAGGAAGGAAATAAATTTTCTTCAAGTCCAGCAATGAAAACACAACTAAATTCAAGCCCTTTAGCTGCATGGATAGTCATTAAATTTACTTTATCAATTTTATCGTTATCTTCTTCGTCTTGGTCAGTAAATAAAGAAGCTTCCTGCAAAAAGTAAGCGAGGTTGTTTTCATTTTGAGGTACACGATTGCTAAATTCTTGGGCGGCGTTCATTAGTTCAATAACGTTCTCCCAACGGGAGTGGTTTTCGGGCTCATTGCTGTTTTTTAATTCATTGAGTATTCCTGAATTTTTAATTACTAATTGTATCGCATCGTAAGCGTTTAAATTGATAATAGCCTTTTGATTTTGTAAGATGAGTTTAGCAAAATTTTCAACAGCACCAGTAAATCGATTTACACCAAAATGTCGTATATTACGAATTACCTCCCAAAGTTTTAATTGGTTGTGATTAGCGAGTTGAATTAGTTTTTCGATGGTAGTATCCCCAATACCTCTTGCGGGATAGTTGATAACTCTTTTGATAGCCTCTTCATCGTAAGGATTGACAGCTAGTTTTAGGTAAGCTAAAGCATCTTTAATTTCTTTTCTTCTGTAAAATGATAAACCACCAAAAATTCTATAAGGAATGCCAACTTTTCTTAAAGCATCTTCGAGTAAACGAGATTGGGCATTAATGCGGTATAAAATCGCGAAATCTTCATTTAGATAACTATATCGCACTTTATACTCTCTAATCAAGTTGGCAATTTTAAGGGCTTCTTCTTGGTCATTAAAGTTTTCAAGGATTTTGATTTTATCGCCTTCCTCGTTATGGGTGTAGCAATTTTTCTTTAATTGGTAATGATTATTAGCAATTACCTTGTTCGCCGCTTGAACGATAGTGTTGGTTGAGCGGTAATTGAGTTCTAATTTAAATGTTTTTGCATGGGGATAGTCTTTTTGAAAGTTTAATATATTTTGAATGTCGGCTCCTCGGAAAGCGTAAATACTTTGTGCATCATCTCCAACTACGCATATGTTCTGATTTTTAGATGCTAACATATTAGCAATCAAGTATTGAACGTGATTGGTATCTTGGTATTCGTCAATTAGAATATATTTAAACTTATGTTGATATTTTAATAAAATTTCAGGAAATTTTCTAAATAAATTGCAAGTATTTGTTAACAAATCATCAAAATCCATAGCATTAGCATCTCTGCATCTACGCTCATAATATTGATAAATTTTACTTACCTGATAAACAAAATCATAATTAGCAGAACTCTGGTTGATATAAAAATCTTCAAATTGATCGGCTCCGATGAGTTTATTTTTGGCAGATGAAATGGTATGGTGAACAGCTGAGGGTTTAATTTGATTAATATCTAAGTTAAGTTCTTTGATGATGGATTTAATAAGAGATTGGGAGTCTTCGGTATCGTAAATAGTAAAGGAACTTGTATAACCGAGATTTGAACTTTCAAAACGAAGAATTTTAGAAAAAATGGAATGAAAAGTTCCCATCCACAAAGATTGGGCGCAAATTCCAACTAGTTTTTCAATACGATTACGCATTTCTCTTGCCGCTTTGTTGGTAAAAGTTAAAGCTAATATTTCGTGAGGTTTAGCTAAATTTTGAGTTAATATATGGGATATTTTAGCGGTTAATACAGTAGTTTTCCCTGACCCTGCTCCCGCAATAATCATAACAGGACCTTCTGTATGAATTACTGCTTTTTTTTGTTCTTCGTTTAACGAATTGATAAAATTCATTTCGCAAAGATATTCTAAAAACTTGTTTTTTAAAAATAATTAGTTTTAAACCTGAACATGTAATTTAGTTTGTTTAGCTTGTTCTAATGTGTTTAAAAGTGGAAAAAACTTTTTTCTTCTTTTAAAAGAAAATACGATATTTGCATTTTGCTAAAACTCACTCTTGCGTAACCTATTAAAGTATTATACTTTTATCTTTTATCTATTTACGCTCTTGTTAGTGGTTAATCCTTTGACTATCACTGCACAAGAGGGAGAAGAATTTAAACCCTGTACAGGACCCGCTTGTAATCCAAGCCACAGAAATAACAGGAAAGATGCAAAGTTTGTTCCTCATAAAAAAAAGCAAGTTAATGTTAAACATATTAGAAAACAACAAATTGCTAAAGCCAAATATTTTCAGGCACAACAAAAAAAACATTTTAAGTTGCAACAAAAATTACAAAGCGCAAGACAAAAAAATCCTCGTAAATTTCATAGAATTTTAGATAAAGCGCAAAATCCTTATCGTATCAAACATTATAAACCAAGAAATCTCGATAATGTAACTTTTGCTAATACCCCCAAAAATCGTAAAAAGGGACTGGATAATGTGAATATTCCACAGTATCGTGTTAGGCACCAACTGCTTGATAATAAAAAATTTACAGGTAATTATTTCAAAAAAAGTCACAGAAGTTTAGACCGTCAGCGTTACAATCGTTATAAAGTTAATCATCGTAATTTAGATAGTAGGCGTTACGCATCGTATCAACCGAAACACAGAAGTTTAGACCGTCAGCGTTACAATCGTTATAAAGTTAATCATCGTAATTTGGATAGTAGGCGTTACGCATCGTACGAACTGAAACATCATCAAAGGGACTTAAAGACTATGCGTTTTTATTCAGTTCGTCATCAAAAATTGGATAGACGGAGAATGGCAACCTATCATGTTAGACATAAAAATGTAGATAACCGAAGAATTTATATTAAAAAGCAAAGAGATAGGGATTTGGCTTTTAAGGTGGACAAGCCGACTCGTGTAGCTAAACAGTATTCACAAAAAATCAAGAAAGGGCTTGTTGTGATTCCGTCTGCGGGCTATGTGGTGCTGAAACGTAATGCCCAAAATTTTAAATCGATAAAGCATAAGCAATTTGATAGTGTAACTATGCCTCGCTATAAGGTTACTCATAGAGGCTTGGATGGAATTTCACCGATTAGGCTTAAAATAAAACATCAAAATTTAGATTTTGTTGCGATGCCACAATACAAGCAGAGACGTTTAAATCCTCAAAATTTTTGTTATCCGAAATTGGTAGTCCCCCATAGAAATTTAGATAATGTTTGTTATCCGAAATTGGTAATCCCCCATAGAAATTTAGATAATGTTTGTTATCCGAAATTGGTAATCCCCCATAGAAATTTAGATAATGT
>CALLNY010000023.1 GCA_938005475.1 uncultured Bacteroidia bacterium
AGACGTCATCAGATTGAATATGATGAGAGGGGTTTGTCAGAGGAATATTTTCCTTTATTGCGAAGGTTAACAAAAGCGATAGAAGAAGAGAAAGTAAAAGGGACTATGGATGTAGAAGATGAGATAATAGAGACCTTCAAACAGAAAGAGACAGAAATAGAAAAGGCATTAGAAATTGCCGCACAAGAAAGAAAAAGAGCAGAAGAAGAGAGGATACGGGCAGAAGAGGAAAAGAAAAGAGCAGAAGAGGAAAGAAAACGTGCAGAACAAGAACGTATAAAATTGTTAGAAACTGCGAAATATTTGAAATCATTAAACGTTGATATAGAGATTATTGCAAAGACTACAGGTTTATCTAAATCGGCTATAGAAAAATTGTAAAAAACATAATAGTAAAGCCCATAATTGCCTAATGTCTAAGCCTAATGTCTAAAAAGAAGGATAAATATATTTGCTAAATTTGCAATAATGCAAGGTATTTATTTTCTCTTTTTTAATTTGACCTCAAATTGATGAATTTCTAATACATTTTTATCAATTAAATTCCTTAAAGCAACTTTGGCTTCTTCAGGATTTCCTTTTTTTACTTTTTGCAAAATTTTTTCATATCTACTTTCTCCTTCTTGAATGATATGCAGAATTTCCTCCTCTAAAGTGTAACTTACCATATGAACCTGATGCCGCCCTAAACAAACATCACATTTTCCACAGAACTGAGCCTCTACCTCTCCAAAGTATTTTAAAATACTTTGACTTCGGCAGTTCGTTTTTAATTCTGCATATTCTAACATTGCTTTAAACCTAATAAGAGCTTGTTCTTTTAAAAAAGTAACTTTGTCCCATGCGCTATTTTCTTGATAGAGTAATTCTCGGGGCTTTAAGAATTTTATAGTAGGTTCATGAACAGGAGGAATATGGTCTATGATTTTGTGGTCATGCAAGAAAAAAAGTTTTTGCAAAAACTCCTTTTCATTTAGTTCATGTTTCGCAATCAAATCTTCAACCGAAAAAGCTAAATACGTTGTAAACGACTCTCCACCTAATTCTCTTAATAAAACTTCCACAGAATCATAGCAGGAAGGATATTTTTGAAGAAATTCATGTAAACTATCAGGAGAGACTACAATTTTTAATTGAGAATAAAATTCGGAAGTATCTTCTAAAGAAATGAATTCAGCTAATTCTAAAATTTTTAAGGTAGCTTTGAGAGCATTTGCGGATAGCAATTTATTATTAATTAAGTTACGAAAGATGGAAATAGGAATTGGATTATTAGGTTTTTCATATAGAGGAATTTTTAGGTAGTCATACAATAAATTGGCGTTTTTTTGGAAGATTTCAAAATCGGGATATTGATTTAAAATTTGTTGTAGTTGGTTATGAGCATCAGAAGGTTTAAAAAATAAAATAGCGTAAGATTTTTTTTCGTCACGTCCAGCGCGACCAGCCTCTTGGTAATAACTCTCTAAGTCTGGAGGCATTTCCCAGTGTATTACCAAACGCACATCAGGCTTGTCAATGCCCATGCCAAAAGCGTTCGTACATACGATAATTCGGGTTTGATTATTTATCCAGCGTTGTTGAATTTGATTTTTTATTTCTGGGGAAAGCCCTCCATGATATGGTTCTGAAGAAATACCGTTTTTCACTAACCAATTAGATAACTCAAAGGTTTTCTTTCGAGAACGTACATAAATTAAACCTGCTCCCTGAACTTTATTTAGAATTTCAAGTATTTTGTCATACTGATTTTCATCGTACAAGACAACATATTGTATGTTAGCTCGGAAAAAAGATTTCTTAAAAATATTAGGATTGTGGAGTTGTAATTTATCACATATATCTTTTTGGACGATAGGAGTTGCAGATGCAGTAAGGGCAATAGTAGTAACCCAAGGAATATAAGATTTAATTTCAGCGATTTTGAGGTAATCTGGTCTAAAATTATAGCCCCATTGGGAAATACAATGCGCTTCGTCAACGGCTAATAAAGCGATGGATAGCTCTCTCAAATAACTTAAAAATTCATAAGATTGTAGCCTTTCTGGGGAGAGATATAAAAATTTATAGAAACCACGTTTTACTCCCTCTAAACGGTATCGTTGTTCATTTTGGGGTAAAGTAGAATTGACAAATGTAGCTGGAATTCTCCGCTTTATTAGATTTTCTACTTGGTCTTGCATTAATGCAATTAACGGTGAGACGACAAGAGTCACTCCTTCCAAAATCAATCCAGGAATTTGAAAGCACAAAGATTTACCACCTCCCGTAGGTAGAAGTGCTAATGTATCTTGTTTTTTTAGAACACTTTCGATAATAGCATATTGGGGTTCACGAAATGTATCGTAACCCCAATACTGCTTTAATATCTGATGCGGTGTACGCACGTTCATTGGTATTTTTATTCAACATACAAACTTTCTATCAGTTCTTTATAATTTTCAGAAATGACTCTACGCTTCAATTTCATGGAAGGTGTAAGTTCACCTGAATCTACGGTCCATTCTTTGGGTAGAAGCACAAATTTTTTAATTTTTTCGTACTGTGCTAAATTTTCATTAACTTTATCTACTTCTTCTTGGATTTTTTGAATAACTTTAGGGTGTTTTATCATTTCTTCATTAGATGAGACGCTAATATTGTGAAGTTTACACCATTCTTGAAGATTAGCAAAAGTGGGTACGATTAAAGCCCCCGGAAATTTTTTTTCTGCTCCAACTACCATAACCTGCTCAATGTAAAGAGAAGATTTAATAAGGTTTTCTATGTATTGCGGTGCAATATATTTACCACCAGAAGTTTTAAATAGTTCTTTTTTTCTATCAGTAATTTTTATGAAACCATCCACAATCATACCGATGTCTCCTGTGTGTAACCAACCGTCCGGTTCAATAGTTTCACGAGTGGCTTCAGGGTTTTTATAATAACCTTGCATAACATTAGGACCTTTGACAAGGATCTCCCCTTCTCCTTCACGATAACCTGGTTCTTGTAATATTTTTACTTCTACGCCGGGAATAGGTCTTCCAACGGTACCAAAACGAAATCCTTTAACAGGGTCCAAGGTTCCTACTGAAACAACAGGAGAGGTTTCAGTTTGCCCGTAGCCTTCTAAAACAGGAATACCTGCTCCCCAGAAAACCCTTGCTAAACGCTCTTGCAATGCAGATGCCCCAGATACTATGGCTACAATATTGCCCCCCAAAGCCGCTCTCCATTTACTGAATACTAATTTTCGTGCTATACCTAACTGAAACATATACCACCAATCATTTTCTTTCTCAAAATCATATTTTAACCCTAAATTTAATGCCCAAAAAAATAATGATTTTTTTATACCTTTTAACCCAGTACCCGTTAAGACAATCTTATCGTAAACTTTCTCTAATAAACGAGGTACTGTTGTAAAGAAATGCGGCTTTACTTCTTGTAAATTATCGCGAATTGTATCTAAACTTTCTGCATAATAAATAGAAACCCCTACATACATATAAACAAAAAATACCATTCTCTCAAAAATATGGTTTAATGGCAAAAAACTCAATGCTTTCATGGTATTGTTTACAGGTAGTAATTTTACGGAGGTAACAATATTGGAAACTACATTATCATGGCTTAACATAACACCTTTCGGAACACCAGTTGTACCTGACGTGTAAACAATAGTTGCAATATCACTAGGTTGTACGGCATCTTTATAAGGCTTTAAAATATCGGGATTATCATTCTTACCTAATTCCAAAAATTCTGAAAAGTGTTTTACCCCGTCTAATTTTTTTATAGAATAAATTTCTTGGACTTGCGGTAAATCCGCACGTATTTTCTGAATTTTATCGTAATGTTCTTGACCAAAAACAAATATAATTTTACTCTCTGAGTGATTTATCGTATATTGAAAATCTGATGCAGTGGATGTAGGATACAATGGAACTAATTGACAACCCAACTGTAAAGTTCCTAAATCAATAAAATTCCACTCAGGACAATTCGGCGAAATTAAAGCAACTTTATCATCTTTCTTTAAACCTAATTTCAATAAAGATAAACTTACATTGTCTACAATTTTTTTGATCTCTTGTGTACTATAATTTCTCCATTTACCATTTTCTTTTGCTGAAATTGAATCTGATTTAGGAAAATTGGCAAGTTGATAATCTAATACATCAAATAATCTGGATATTTCTTTCATATATCTTTAAAATTGTACGCAATTTAATGCATTTCTAAAATTTGTCAATGATTTTTTTAAAAATTATTATTCCGTAGTGAATTGATTATTTTTTTGACTTTTACATTCTCAAAAGATTATCTTTGCAATGAAATGAATTATCTATCGCATGCATATCTTTCTTTTGGTAACGAAGAATTATTAGTAGGTAATTTTATCGCAGATAAGGTTAAAGGAAAAAAGTATTTGAATTATCCTGGGGGAATTCAGAAAGGAATTTTGTTACATCGTCAAATTGATTATTTTACTGATACACATCCTATTGTACGATACATGATAGATTGTATTTATCCAAACAATGGGCGATATTCCCCAATTATTGTAGATGTTTTTATGGATCATTTTTTAGCAGTCCATTGGGAAAAATATCATACTAAGCTCCTACAAGAATTTGTAAATTATTGCCTGAATGTATTAGAAAAATACAAATCTTACATTCCCATCTATATTCAAGATTTTATAGAATTTGCTAAAAATACTAACCAGCTTGTAGAGTACCGCAATATTGAATGTATACATTTAACTTTAAAACAAATTAGCAAAAAATTACTCAATCAACCCCAATTAGAAAGCGCTGTAAATGATTTAAAAAAACACTATATTACCTTACAAAATCTTTTTCTTGATTATTTTCCTCAAGTTATTTCCTACTGTAAAGCATGGATTACTCAAAATTTTCCCAACTTAATTATAGAAAATTAAAACAATTTTTTTTACAAGAATTCACGAATTATTATGGCGAGCGTGAAGCCCAGGCAGTTTTCAATTTTTGGATTTTAGAACGACATCAATGGTCTTTGAAAGATTGGTTTCTTCATTTAGATATACCACTTAAAGATACACAAGTTTTATGGATAGACTATCAAAAACTAAAACAGAAAATGCCTGTTCAATATGTTGTGGAAAAAGCTTATTTTTATAACTTACCTTTTTATGTAAATCCATCAGTTTTGATACCAAGACCCGAAACGGAAATGCTTGTAAGTTTCATAATTAACAAAATTCACAATAAAAAGTATATTATGGATATTTGTTCAGGTTCAGGTTGTATTGCCATAACTCTTAAAAAAATATTACCAGATAGCGTAGTCAGTGGATTAGAAATTTCATCAGATGCTATTCAAGTAGCAGAAAAGAATTCTTTACTGCATCAAACACAGATAGAATGGATAAAAAAAAATATTTTAAATTGTAAGTATCAGGATTTTAAAGATTTAGACATAATAGTAAGTAATCCTCCCTACATTCCATTAAGCGAAAAAAAAGAACTACCAGAACATGTAAGCCAATATGAACCTGCTATAGCACTTTTTTCAGGCCATGATCCGTTAATCTTTTATGAAGAAATCACAACGTTATCCCGGTATTGGCTCAAAAAAGGAGGTGCATTAGTTTTTGAGACACATTCAAAATATGCACAAGAAGTAAAAGATATACTACTTAAAAATAAGTTTCAAGAGGTGCATATTTTGCAAGACACTTTTGGAAGAGATAGAATAGTTACAGGTCATAAATAATTAATTTGGAGTTTACTCAGCAAAGATTTGGTCTATACCCAAGAGTTTCATGACAAAACTAATAATAAACAAAGCCCAGAATCCATTTAACCATTCGTGGTATATATCAATAGTTTTATTTTTTATAGGTTGTTGGAAAAGCGATTTATGTTCTAATTGTATTTTTTCAAAAATGATTTGTAATTTTTGGGGGTTCTGGGCTTCATAAGCATAACCATTGGTAATTTGAGCTATTTTTTGGAGAGTTGGGAAGTCATATTCAGTTTCTTCACCTTGTTTAGAACCGATTCCGATAGCGAAGATTTTGATATTTTTTTTAGCGGCTAGTTGGGCGGCGGTAATAGGGTTAATTCTTCCTTTGTTAGATACTCCATCAGTAACTAAAAGAATAATTTTGGACTTAGAATCTTTGATATTTTGTAATCTATTAATAGCGGTTGTAATTGCAGTGCCGATTGCTGTTCCACTATTAGGTAAAGTTTCAGTAGTAATTTCTTGAATAATAGATTTTAGTAAATCTTTGTCTAACGTTAAGGGGCAAGCGGAAAAAGCATCTTCTGCAAAAACTACTAATCCTATTCTATCTTGTTCGCGGAGGTCAATGAATTCTAAAAGCTGTTTTTTTGCGACTTCTAAACGGTTAGGCATAAAATCATCTGCTTCCATAGATTTGGAAGCATCCAAAACCAACATGATATCGATACCATAAGTAGCTTTATGAGTATAGGATAAGATTTTTTGGGGTCTCATGAAAGCAATAATCAAACATACTAATGAAAGCCATAACATGATTTCAGGTACGTAAACTAACCAAAAAGGAAATTTTCTAGGTTGGTCAGGAATTTTAGTGACTTTGAGTATAAGTTGCTTCTTGTAAAGTTTGAAACGCCAAAACAAAGCGACTAAAAAAGGAATAAATAAGATTGCACCTAATGGATTTGCCCAGAACCACATGTAATATGGACTTACGCTAATTTTTATTTTTTTGAAGTACGTTTTCTTGTAAAAATAATGCGGCGGTTTCTCGGATAATAATTTCTATGGGCGTATAGACTAAACCTAATTCTTTGGTTATCAAGGAACCATCATATTGAAAGTTTAAGCTGGAGGTAAGAGCGGTTTCTTTGGTGACTAATGAAGGATTTTGAAATAAATTGCCCAAGAATTCGGAGATAGTACCATATATGATAGACAGATTTTGAGGAATTTTCCATTTTGGTGCAGGCTTATTTAAAGCAAAAGCAATAAGCTCAAAAAGTTTTTTATAGGACAAGTTAGATTGGGAGAGAACATAACGCTTACCAAGCACATCGGAGTGGTCTAAAAGGATACGGATAGCTTCTGCTACATCCACAGCACCTACAAAACCGTTCATCCCTACTGGATAAAAGGGAAAACCTTTGTAAATCAAAGTAAACATTTTCGGAGTCCCAGCATTCCAATCGCCATAACCTAATATCATTGAGGGATTACAAATAACTGCATTTAATCCTTCCTCAATCCCTCTATATACTTGTTTTTCCGCTAGATATTTAGTTTTTGAATAATATGTATTTAAAGGGGACTCCTGCCATTGGGTTTTTTCGTTCATCAATTCATTCTTTTCTGTTCTCCCTAATGCAGAAACAGAACTCACATGAACTAAACGTTTTATTCCTTTTTCTAATCCAACATTCACAACATTTGCGGTACCTATCTCATTAACTATTTTCATTCTTCTGTGGTCTTTTTGGTGAAAGGTAACCATCGCGGCTGAATGTATAACATGCGTTACGCCTTCAAATGCTGTTTCAAGCGAAGGTATATCTAAAATATCGCCTTTTACTATTTCTACATGGTTACCCCATTCCTTGATAGCTGGATGCTGTAAATTTCTGACCAAAGCTTTGATATAAAACTTTTCTCGAATAAGGCGGTCTATAATAAAACGACCTAAAAAACCAGTCGCGCCTGTAACCAAAATTTTAGTCATTAACTTTTATTGTAATTTTAATATCTTTTGCAGGTATATCATTTTCAAGTGTTTCTACCAAACTAATTTTTTCAACAACGTCCATACCCTCTACAACCTCTCCAAAAATAGTGTATTGTGTATCCAAATAAGGTGCTCCCCCAATTTCACCATATACTTTACGTTGCTCCTGCGTGAATTTAAATTCTTTACCTGCTTTTTGAAATTTCTCTTCAAGCATTTTAGTTATCTTTTGGTCTAATTTAATTAATGAATCAGGATTTTCTTTTTGTAGTTTTTGAACATTTATTGTTCGCACCCAATCATATTCCGATTTAGCCATTTCATTGAAAGCAAATTGCATAAAATTAGCATTATTAATTGCTTTTTCTATTTGGTCTAAATCTTCGTTCGAATGTTTTTTGCCAACTACAATATAAAATTGAGAACCAGACGATTTTCTTTCAGGATTTACATTATCACCCAATCTTGCTGCCGCAACAACACCACGTTTATGATAATATTTTGGATTGATTTCCGCATCTAATTCATAGCCTGGTCCTCCCATTCCCAATTGATTCTTTTTTGCAGAATCTTTGGAGTTGGGATCACCTCCTTGTATCATAAACTCTTTTATTATTCTATGAAAACTCGTATTATCGTAAAAACCCTCTTTCGCTAATCTAATGAAATTCTCTTTATGTTTTGGAACATCATCAAACAATTTGATTTTTATTACTCCATAAGAAGTCTGTATTTCTACTAAACCCTTTTCTACTTTGTTACAGCTGTTCAATATTAACAAAACAACAATAAAAATGAAAATCTTATTCATTATTTTCTCTAAAACCGCAAAGATACAGTAAAGTTTTATATTGCATCACGAAGATATAAAAATACTACCTTAATACAGTAATATTACCTATATAAAGCTTTTCTCCGATTTTTACTTGATAGAAATAAACTCCATCAGTAACTTCCTTGTTATTCAAATCTTTGGCTTGCCATGTATCGTTTACGCTATCTCCCTTACCGACTACCCTGCCCCAACGGTCATAAATTATAAAACTTACACTTTCTTT
>CALLNY010000024.1 GCA_938005475.1 uncultured Bacteroidia bacterium
TGATGGCTTATCCGACCCCACTATCCCCAATCCTATGGCAAGCCCCCAAAATACTACTGTTTATACGGTAACAGGAACTACTGTATCAGGCTGTGAAATTAGTGATATCGTTATTGTGAATGTTATTCCTTTTACAGCACCTGTAATTTATGGAAGTGATGCCTGCCAAGGACTGTATGATTTTTATATTTACGCTATTAAAGATGCTACTTGTGGTAATACTTTATGGTTTAATGGGAATATTTCAGAAGTACTAGCGGCAGGTCCATTAAACTCCTCTAATCCAAGATTTATTAGCTTTGAGGATTCTATCCCTGTAAGTGCTGCAAACCTTGGTAATTATCAATTTACCCTTGCTTGTGTAAATACTAGTACGGGCTGTATTGGTCTTGATGAGTTTGATTTGAGAATTATCGGATTGCCTACTGCTACTTTTACGGCTGATAAAACTTTATGCACTTATGACGACAGAACGGTGCAATTTACTTCAACTTCTAACAATGCGGTTTTTCACTATTGGCAATTTGGAGACCCCTCTACGGGAGATTTGAATTGGGATACTATTCCTAATCCTTCGCATACCTTTTCTGGACCCGGTAAATATAATATCGCTTTATTTGTGTTGAATGAACTGGGTTGTCCTGATTTAATTATTTTGGATGACTACATCGAGGTGGCTCCGCCCAATTATTTTTTACCTTCCGCTTTTTCTCCGAATGGCGATGGTTTAAATGATATTTTTAGGGTATTACCCCCTAACTCAGCGAATGTATTGAGTATGAAAATATGGGACCGTTGGGGAGCCTTGATTTTTGAATCGGAAAATGATAATAAAGGTTGGACAGGTTACACTCCTGACGGTAAACCTTTTGACCCTGGTACCTATACCTACAAAGTAGTTATTCAATTGCCTCAATTTAGTGAACCTAAAGTGTATACTGGTTATGTAACTTTAATCCGTTAATGCATCATGAAAAAGATAATTTTTGCAATTTTATTTATACCGATAAAAATTTTTGCACAAGACCCTAACAGTTCTTTGCAATATGCAGTACCTTCTATGTTAGCACCTACCATGGTAGGGCAGGTAGATGGAAAATTAAGAGTTTCTGCTACGCATCGCTACTTGCGGGTTTTAGACGATGCCAATTATAATACGAATTGGTTTGCTGTGGATATTCCATTTGAAAGTAATTTTGCTAATGGGGGGTTCGGTTTAATTGCAGGGACAGACTATGCAAAAGGTATGAATACAACGCATTTTATGCTGGGAGGAGCTTATGAAGTTCCTTTAGGAGTAAAAGTGCGTTATCACCATTTACGTGCCGGTTTTCAAGCGGGTTTTGTCAATAGAAAAGTTGTAAGACCTGATTTATATTTTGAAGACCAGTTCGATGGGTTTGGTTTTTCAGGACAAACCTCCGAGCAGTTTGTGGGCTTAAGTAAAGGTTACGCCGACCTTTCCATGGGGCTAATGTGGTACAGAACCCAAAAAATTAAAGGTAACCCTGAATTTAATCCTTGGTTTAGTGCTTCTATTCATCATATAACACGTCCTAATGTCCGGTTTTTTAATGAACCCTCAGAACGTTTGACCTATCGTTATTCCTTTATTGCAGGCGGAAAACTACGTACTCGTACTCCTTTTGATGCCAATATTAACCTTTCTTATTTTATACAAAATAATTCTAACTTGTTTTCTATTGGGCTTTTTGGAAGATATGTCTTTTATGAAAGAAATATTTGGTTTGATGATGAAAATGGTGATTTAATGATAGGTTTCTTTTTAAGACCTTACCGCTCTATTGTGTATATGGTAGGAGCAGGTATTAAGAAAAATTACCATCTTGCAGTGGGTTATGATATGCTGGTAGCAAAAGATAGAATTTTAAGTGGCAATTTTGGTGGAATTCAATTTATGTTTGCTTATACTTTAGGAGGCAGAAAGTATGATAAACCTTTTTTACCGTATCCTATCTTTTAATTTTTCTTCAAAACGAATTAAAAAATTCAAAAATCTTTATTTTTGTTGTTTTATTTTAAGCCCATGATAACTCAAACCGTCAAAGAAAGAAGAAGATATATTTCACCGAATTTTGAAATTCAAGATTGGCAAAGTCTGGAGCCTTACTACGAATCATTAAAAAATTTTCCTATCCACTCTAAAGAGCAGTTGGAAGAATTTTTATTACGGTCTAATGAACTTTCTAGTGTAGTAAGTGAGGCTTTCGCTTGGATTTATATTTCCATGACCTGTAACACGAATGACCAATTTTTTGCTGAAAAATATCAATATTTTGTTACCGAAATCCTTCCTAAAATAGGTCCTTATGAAAATGAATTACAAAAAAAATATTATCATTCTCCATATCGAAGCCTTTTAGATAAAGAAAAATTTTTAATTTTTGACCGTTCTGTTGCGAATGAAATGGAGTTGTATCGTGCTGAGAATGAAGAGATTTGGGGTAAAGCGAGGGTTAAAGCTCAGGAATACGATAATTTGGTAGCAAACTTAACCGTTTTGCATAAAGGCGAAACGTTAACTATGCAGAAAGCTGGTTCTTTATTAGAATTACCTGACCGTGAGGAACGCGAAATCATATGGCGTAAGATGCAGGATGCCCGTTTTGCTATTGAAACTAAGGTAGATACGATTTTTGATGAGTTAATACAATTACGGCATCAAATCGCAAAAAATGCAGGTTTTTCTTCTTTTACGGATTATATGTTTCGTAAGTTGGGTAGGTTTGATTATACACAGAAAGATTGTGAGCAGTTTCACGAAGGAATAGAAAAGGAAATTAAGCCCATTTATATTAAAATCATGGAAAGCCGTAAGCGAAAAATGGGTTTAACTAGTTTAAGACCATGGGATACTGTTGTAAACCCTGAAAATTTACCTCCTTTGAAGCCTTTTGAAAATGGAAATGATTTATTAGAAAAGGTCATTGAGATGTACCAACAAATCAAGCCTGAACTTGCGGAAATAATTATTACTATGCGTTCAATGGGGCATTTTGATTTAGAAAGTAGAGAAGGAAAGGCACCAGGTGGTTACAATTATCCATTGGCAGAGACTGGTATCCCGTTTATTTTCATGAACGCAGTTGGTACTCAATCTGACTTAACGACGATGGTTCACGAATGTGGGCACGCTTTCCATTCTTTTCTAACTCGCCACTACGAACTCAATGCATTTAAAGAACTCCCTTCCGAAGTAGCTGAATTAGCTTCAATGAGTATGGAATTTTTGTCTATGCCTTTTTGGGCTGTTTTTTATGATAATCCTGAAGATTTAAAGCGTGCTCAATATGAGCAAATTGTAAGAAGTATCATTATCTTACCTTGGGTAGCCTCTGTGGATTTATTCCAGACTTGGGTTTACCATCATCCTGAGGCTACTTCTGACCAAAGAAAAGCAGAGTGGTCTAAAATTTATGAACGATTTCATGGCGATGTAATAGATTGGAGTGGGCTAGAAAAAGAAAAATCTATTTTGTGGCAAAAGCAAGGGCATATCTTTGATGTTCCCTTTTATTATATTGAGTATGGAATTGCTCAGATTGGTGCGCTGCAAGTATGGAAAAACTCCTTAAAAGATTATGATAAAACTTTAAATGATTACTTGAACGCTTTAAAGTTAGGTTATACTAAGCCTATTCCCCAGATTTATGCAGCCGCTAACGTTGTTTTTGATTTTTCTGCTGATAAGTTACGAGAACTGTCTCGTTTTGTTACTGATCAGTTAAATAAATTAGAAAAATAATTTTATTACTTGCATGGAGCGTTATAAGTTGTTATTTTTGTAAAAAAAATTATGCAAGAGATAACTGTTTTCGAACTCAAAAGAAAATTAGATGAGCAACAAAATGTGGTTTTAGTGGATGTTAGAGAGCCTGAAGAGCGAGCGGTCTCCCATATTGGGGGCTTTCATATTCCCTTATCAAATTTACCTAGTAAAATTTGGGATTTAGAAGAATATAAAAACACGGAGATTGTGGTTTACTGTCGTTCAGGGGCTAGAAGTGCTAATGCTGTTGCTTATTTTATGCAGATGGGCTTCACTAAGGTTGCTAATTTAAAAGGAGGTATGAAAGCATGGAAAAGTGAAATAGACAATACCATCGAAGTAGCTTAAAATGAATGGCTTATCAAAGACCTTTTGTTAGGGTTCAAAAGTTACATGAATATACTGGGCACAAGGCTCCTGTTTTTGGGCTTTGCTCGGATAAACAAGGAAATTTTTTTAGTGCCTCGGGCGATGGTTTAATTGCTAAATGGGATTCTCAATCTTTAAGTGATGCAAAAGCACTCTTCCAAGCGTTTGTACCTTTTTACACAGTCAATTTACTCAATAATTTCATTTTGGCTTGTGGTGCATCGAACGGAATTATTTATTTTTATCACTTAAAAAACCAAAATTTTATTAAAAGTGTTCAAGCACATGAAAAAAGTATCTTTCAAATTTTACCTATCTCGCAAGATGTATTTTTAAGCATAGGTGGTGACGGTGTCCTTAACTTATGGGACACCATTTCATTGACCATTCAAAAAAAAATCGCTATCTCTCATCAAAGTTTAAGAACGATTTTTTACGACCCTCAACAAAAACGACTTTTTATTGGTGCATCCGATTCCAAAATAAGAGCGTTTGAACTTCATGATGTCAATCTTTTGCTTCTGAAAGAATGGAAAGCACATGAACCATCCGTTTTTAGTTTAATTGGAACACCCCAATATCCTTATCTCATTTCAGCAGGTAGGGATGCAAGCATAAGAGTGTGGAACTCCCACAATTTTGAGTTGATATATGAAATCCCTGCTCACATCCAAACTATTAACCATTTACAATTAAGCCCTGATGCTTCTTACTTGTTATCGGTGAGTATGGACAAACTTATTAAGTTATGGGATATACACCATGATTTCCGCCTAATTAAAGTGATTGACAAAAACCGTAATGACTCCCATACCGCTTCTGTGAATCATGTACTCTGGTTAGATTATAATGACTCGATAATTAGTTGTAGTGACGACAAAAAAATCATTCAATGGGCAATTGATATCAATCCCCAAGATAAAGAATAATAGGTTTTGACTAGTCTCTGTTCTACTAGGTTTAACTCAAAGGGCTTACCAAATCCACAGTTTCTTGTGTAAACAAACGTATCATCAAACCGATGCAACATTCAACGTTCACGTTTCGGTATATTCGCTATGCTCATTACTCAACGTTCACATTTCGGTATAGTTTCTTGCACCGAAGGAATTTGTCCCTGCTGTAGGATATCCTCCATATTTGGTCTAAATGAGGGAAGTGGAGTCTAATCGAACTTGCGGGTAGCAGTGTTACCATTTAATTACTTGTAGTAATGTATTCATAGCTTTTTTTGCGGCATGGTGGTCTATGATTCCAAGTCTAGTTCCTCTCAATAAGGTGTCTTCTGCAGTAATAATTTGTGCGTGTTCTTTTAGGAAAAAGATTTCTCCGATGGTAAAAGGGTAACCATCAACAATAAAGTCGGTTCCATAATTTTGGAGATATTTCAGCAGGACGGGGTATTCTGCGCCGTAATAATGTAAGTGTTGGTGAATGTTAGGGGGTAGGTTTGTAAAATTATGAAATTTTTGGGTGGAAGCGCCGATAAGGGGCAAATGATGGGTTTTACAGGATGTTTGGGGCAGATTTAGTACATGATAAGCGGCATTAACGGCTTCTTCAGCCATCTGGCGATAGGTTGTCCATTTACCTCCTAATACACTAATGAAATGTTTTTGTTTGAATACTTCTACTTCATGACTTCGTATTAAAGCTTCTGTTTTGGATTTATTGGCTTTGACTAAGGGTCGTAGTCCTGCAAAACTTCCAATAATATCATTAACTTGAATGGGCTGTGATAAATAAGGATTTACTTGTCTTAAGATGTAGTTTATATCTTCTTGGGTTACGGTTGGGAGTTCAATAGGATGAGTTGGTTCGGTGTCAGTTGTACCAATGATTACGGCGTAGTACCATGGAATGATAAAAATCACTCTACCATCTTCAGTGGAAGGGATTAAAAGTGCTTGGTTGGTAGGTAGCCATTTACGGGGTAAAACGATATGAGCTCCCTTACTCGGGCGTAATCGGGGTTCTAGGGTAGGGAAGACCATTTTTCGGATAGTATCTGCCTGAACACCAGCACAATTGATTAGCAATTTTGTTTTTACTTCGTAGCTTTCACCTTGAATAGCATCCTGAACTTTTAGGAGGTAGAGTTTATGAATATTATCCCATTCTGCATGTAATAGTTCAACGTAATTAAGACAGCAAGCGCCATATTGAATAGCGGTTCGCATTAAAGCCGTTGCATAGAAAGCATCATTAAATTGCCCGTCATAATATAAGATAGAGGCTTTGAGTTTATCATGATTGAGAGGTGGGAATTGGAGTAGAGTATCGGATTTGGAGAGGATGGTTGAATGAGGAATGTCATTTTTTCCTGCAATGAGGTCGTAGATTTTTGTGCCGAGAAAGTAATACCATTTTTGGGGGTTAGAATAAACGGGAATAATAAAGGGTATAGTATTGCTGATATGTGGAGCGTTCTGTAACATGATTTGACGTTCGTGGAGAGCATCTTTTACTAAGCGATACTGAGCGAGGTTTAATTCTTTGATAGCTTTTTCTAAATATCGTATACCACCGTGTATAAGTTTCGTAGAAGTGGAGGAGGGTCCTGATGCGTAGTCTTTTTTTTCTAGGAGAGCTACTTTTAATCCACGGGAAGCGGCATCTAATGCTACTCCAAGACCAGTAGCCCCTCCTCCAATTACTAGAATATCCCAGATTGTTTTAGGTAATTTTTCAATCAGGATGTTACGGTTCATAGCTCAACTACTTTTCCCGCTTGGCACTGTAAGGTTCGGGAGGGGAATTTTTGCATTAAAGAATAATCATGACTGGCAATTAGAATAGCGGTTCCGCTATGGCTGATGTTTTTTAGTAACTCTAAAATTTGTTCAGATACTTCGGGGTCTAGATTACCGGTAGGTTCATCTGCAATAAGGAGAAGAGGGTGATTGGAAATAGCTCTTGCAATGGCAACCCGTTGTTGTTCTCCACCTGAAATTTGGTAAGGCATTTGATTTACTTTCATTGCTAGACCTACTACATTCAATACTTCCATCACTCGTTCTTTGATGTATTTGCTATCCTGATGCCCCACAGCCCTTAATGCAAACGCTATATTTTCACCGATTGAACGGTCGGGTAATAATTGGAAATCTTGAAAAACAATACCTAATTTCCTTCTCAAAAATGGAATGTCTTTTTTCTGAATTTGGTGTACTCCCCAATTATCTAAAATAATTTCACCAGAGAGTACGGGGTGGTCTGCATAGATAGCTTTAAGTAATGAGCTTTTTCCAGAACCTGTTCTACCGACTAAATACACCAGTTCTGAACTTTGAATTTCAAAGGATACTTCTTTGAGGACGATATGGTCATTGTAAGCAATAGAGACATTTTTTACGGTTAAGATGGTTTTGTTCATGAAAGGAAAAGGTAAATTAAGATCTGGGTGGTATCTCGATTTTAATGATTTTACCAAAGTCAAGGCTTTCAGCGATTTGTTCGATGTATTGCAGTGTATTATCATCGATTTGTTTATTAGTTTTTTCGCTTCGACCGGGTCTAAAATAACCAACTAACGTAAAATCATGGTCTCTTACTTGTATGTAATCAGGAATTTTTGCTTTACCTTTGACTTTGAGTAAATAATAAATTTGAGCCATGGACTTAAAACAAGGTTAATCCCATAGACGGTTCATTTTTTTTATTTTGGCTTCGTCTAAACGCAAGAAAATGCGAGCAATGAATAAAAAGAGGATGGCTAAGATAGGGAACATTATTCCGAAATAAACTAATTCTCCTTTTATTCCTTCAACAAATTGATACATCAGTAAAAATTGGAAAGCGGCAGGGAAAGTCCCAAATAGACAAAATTTCATTTGTTTACTTCTTTCATTAGGCATAGTTACGCCGTAAAGCGTAGTCATTCCCGTAATAACAGCGAAAGTAAAAGCAATTTGTATTCTCCAAATTTCGTTTTTAGTAAGTTCAGTAATAATCTTGGATTCCAGGTTTAGCAATCTTGTTAAAGAGTAACTTACGGAATCTATTTTTACAAAAGAAAAGATTACGGAACAAAAAGTACATAATACTGCAAGAAGCATCATGTAGGTTTTGGGTCTATAGAAATCAGGGTTTTTAAGAACGTTCATAATGTAATAAAAAATTCGGGCAAATATACAAGAAAATTTTGATAAATTGCAAGCAGTAAAAAAGCCTTGGTAAACCATAGGTTTTGGGTGGTTAAGAGATAGTTTTATTCAGGAAAGATTGTGGTTAATAATTTTTTTATTAAAAACCAGGAAGAAAACATAATTACAAAGCATAAAACAGAGGATAGGAATTTAGCGAGAATGAAATAACCTATTGCAAATAAACCGCTATAAATTCCTAGAATGCCGAGTATCCAACATGAGAACAAGTAAAAAAGTTGTGAGGATTGATTATTGCTGACAGTAAATTGCCCCCAAAATCCTATGGGTTTAATTTTTTGATAAAATTTTATGAGGGTATTAAAATCAGTAGGTGGGGTTAGGTATGTTGCGAGGAGGGTTATTGTAACAGTAATAAAAACTAGGAGGTACAAATTTTGATTATCTCTTAAAAAAGCAAGTGGCTCAAGAAGGAAACTTAAAGATAATATGATAGGGGGGGTTAAGGTAGCAGTAATTTCGGACCAGGCTGAAATTCTCCACCAGAACCAACGCGCTATAAGCACAAAGCCGATTCCTGCTCCACATTGTAATAAAAATTCCCATGCTTGTTTAACGCTTTCTAATTGCGTGCTTATCCATAAAGAAAAAAACAGGAGCATGAATACTGTAATTTTTGAAATTTTTAACAAGGTATTCTCTGAAAAATTAAATAATACATTAATTCCATCATTGACAAGATAGGAGGTTCCCCAATTTAGTTGAGTGGATAAAGTGGACATGTAAGCGGCAAGGAAAGCTACCAGTAGTAAGCCTTTTAGTCCTGTTGGTAATTGATATTTCATGATAAGCACGAAAGAGGAGGCGGCATTATCGGGTTCTGGGTAAAGGATATAGGCGCATAAACCAACTATAATCCAAGGCCAGGGTCTTAATGCGTAATGGGCAAATTGAAAAAAAAGAGAAGAAAAAATTGCGTCTTTTTCGGATTTAGTAGACATTATTCGTTGCGCTACATAACCTCCGCCTCCGGGTTCGGCTCCAGGATACCATATTGCCCACCAATTAAATAACAAGTATCCAATTACAGTGCTTAATGGCAAATTATTCGAAGTAGGAAAAAAAGATAAATAATTCTCGGGTACTTTTTCTATCAAACCGTTTATTCCGCCGATAGCGGGCTGATGGACGACGTATATAGCCATTCCTATACAACCTAACATAGCTAAAAAAAATTGTAAGGCATCGGTGACCATGATTCCTTTTAAGCCAGCAATGGAGGAATAAAAAGCAGTAAATAACATTAAACCTAATAGGATGATGATACCTGTTATTTTATCTAAATTAAAAAAAATCATTAAAATTTTTAACATAGCAAAATTCACCCAACCGATGATAAGAGCATTCATAAAGATGCCTAAGTAGCAGGCTCTAAAAACTCTTAAAACCGTTGCGGCAGTTCCTGAATAACGAATTTGTATCAGTTCTAAATCGGTTGTAATATTAGCTCTTTTCCAATAACGAGCAAAAAAGAAAGTTGTAAGCACGCCGCTCATCAACATATTCCACCAAATCCAATTACCGGATATTCCATTTTTATTTACTATCTCAGCAACAGCTAATGGTGTGTCTGCAGCAAAAGTAGTTGCAACCATCGATAAACCTGCTAACCACCACGTATTATTCCCGCCACCTAAAAAATAGGTTTTTATATTTGAGCGTTGTCTTTTACTCCAATATATTCCAATCCCTAAACTCATTGATAAATATATAACAATAATAAGCCCATCCCACCAGGTTAACATGATTGTATTCAAACCACAAAGAAAAATAAATTTTTGATACTATGAATTTTTAATGTATCTCTGCAGAATTTTGAGTCTCCAAATTCTGTAATCAGAAGCGGAAATAATCATATTAAAAACTACAATGCTTTTGAGGTTTATAAATTGTGCATCATAAGGAAGTTTATTCTTGATTATAATTTTTTTTAGATTTATTTTGCGTAGAATTATGGAAATCAGGTTCTTTGGTTTGAACTTTCATGCTATCTTGAAGTTGTTTAGAGACTACGATGTAAGGACCAACAATAATATCTTGATTTTCTGATATTCCATCTACAATTTCGATGAATTCATCATCGCTGATGCCGGTTTTAATGGGAGTTTTGAGGGCAAATTGGTTTTGGTAGCGAAATAAGATTTCTTGGGGTTTAGCATTTTCTTTTTTTTGGGTGAGGTCTACGGTTACGGCTTGAATAGGGACGGCGACGACGTTTTCTTTTTTGTCTGTGTAGATACTGACATAAGCAGACATTCCGGGTCTGAAAGGGCTTTGTTCGGGTTTGGGTATATGTTTTTTTAAGTCGGGGTCTTGAAGATAACTAAGGGGATCAATAAGGACTTTTACCGTAAAGTTAGTAATTTGGTCAGTAGTACCGATAGCATTTTGGGAGGCTGAGTAAGCAATATCTTTGACAAACCCTTTAAATTTTTTTTCGGGGAAGGCATCCACTTCAATGAGGGCGGAATCACCGAGCGATATATTAACGACGTCATTCTCGTTAATTTCTACTTTGACCTCCATACGGGAGAGGTCAGCAATTTTCATTACTTCTGTACCTTGCATTTGCCCTGTACCGACGACTCTTTGTCCTTTGGTAACAGGGAGTTTGGTCACAAAGCCATCCATTGTAGAATAGACGCTGGTACGTTGTAAATTTTCGCGTGCCTGCTTCAAGGAAGCGTTTGCACTCTCTACTCTATAGAAAGCGGCTTTGGCAAGTTTTTGGTTAGCCTCTAAACGAGATTTTGCAATTTGATATTTCAATTTTGCGGCTTCATACTCCGTTTGAGAAACTACTTTTTTTTGATAGAGCCCGCTGATTCTTTGGTAGTCTAAGGAGTCTTGGAGGTAGTTTGTTTCAGCTTGTGAGACATTAGAGAGTGCATTTTCATAATCGGACTTTGCGGCGTTTAAAGATGCTTGAGCCTGTTCTAGTAAAGCTTGATAATTATCTGGCTTGATAACGAAAAGTAATTGCCCTTTGCGAACAAAATCCCCTTCTTTGACTGTGATTTGTATAATTTCTCCTGAGACGTCTGGTGCGACCGATAACTCGGTGACGGGTTGTATAGTCCCTGATTCAGAGACTTTCGCGATGAGCGTTTTTCTAACCGATTTCCCAATTTCTACAGTAATCATTTTGGGATTGCCCCAAAAACCTAACCAACGAGTTAATCCTGTTAATAATAAAAATGCAATTCCAATTATTAGATACTTTCGTAAACGATTTTTATTTTTCATGTTTAAAACGAAGTAATGTTTTTACCTTGGTATATCTCTAAAATTTTTAAGCGTAGCCAGAATTCATATTTCGCTTGAATAAGGTCTGATTCTGCCTTAAACTTGGAACCCAATGTTTCATAGAAAGTGTAAAAATCAATGGTTCCAGCTTGATAACGTTGTTCCGCAAATTCATAGGCAGAGGTTAATGCTTTTGATTGTTCCATGACTGCATAATAACGATTTTGTGCATTGATAGCATCTAAATAAGCTTGTTGAACTTGTTTGGTGATAGTATTTTGGGTGATTTCTAGCTCAATTTGTGCGTTTTTGATGTTGTAATCTGCAATTTTATAGGCTCTAATATTTTGCCAACGAGAAAAAATAGGCACGTTTAAGGTCAACCCTATATTTTGATTAAAGTTATCTTCGAGTTGATTGAAGTAAGAAGTTCTTTTTTTACCAATAAGCCTGAAAGTGAGGGGGTCAAATTCGGCGATACCACCGTTAGAAGAATAAGAGGACCCTAAACCACCGTTCATACTGATAGTAGGAAAGCGATTAGCCAAGCTTATCTTTTTAGCATATATTAGGGATTGTAGGCGCATATTAGCTTGTTTTATTTCAGGAAGGTTCTGTATAGCTTTTTGAATCAATTCTTCTAAATTAGGCAGTTTTTGGTTCATATCTAATTCAGGAAGATTAGGAAAAACAAATTCTCCGTCCAAATTTTCTTCTTCGATGAGTTGAAGAAGGGTAAGTTTATCTTTTTTGAGTTGGTTTTGTAAATTGACAATATTTAGTTTTTCATTAGCAATTTGAGCATTCAAATTAAGAATTTCATTGGTATTTCTTATTCCTGCATCTACGAGCGCGGAGATTTTTTCTAGTTGTTTATTTAAGGATTCGAGGCGATTTTGAGCAACATTGAGGTTTTCAGTATTAAAGATAATAGATAAATAAGCACCGAAGACGTTCATTAAAACGGTATTTTTAGTTACTTCTACGGCTTGTTCAGAAGTGGCATAATTATAAAATTGTTGTTTACGGGTATAATGGTTGGCGAAACCTGCAAAGATTGTCCAAAAAACATTGACACGAGGAGTAGAAAAAGTGGAGGTACGTTGTAGACGCTGAAAAGTGATTTGGTCAAAAGAGGTACCGAAAGTTCTAGTCCAATTTAAGGAGGTGTTAAGATCGGGGAGGTAATTATATTTGGATTGGTCAAAATTAACTTTGGCAATGTCTTTGGTTAATTGAGCTTGTTTAATTTGTAAATTTTTTTCAAGAGCGAATTGAATGCATTGTTCGAGGGTAAGTACTTTTTGGGCTGATGCAGAGTACTGTAATAAAACAAGAACCGTTAAGAAGCGAAACATTTTTGCCAAACAAAAGTTTAGGTTGCAAAGTTCAAGAATTAAGCATTTAAAACAAAATATATTCTGATTAACGGATTTTTTGGTATTAAAGTGGTAAAAAATTAGTTTTTAGCGTGTAAAAAGAGATAGTAAGAGGGTTTATTGTTTAGAAAGAAGAGACGTAATTTTTTTTCTCCTCTATAAAGAGAAGAGTCTTGCAAGTAGCAGTTCATAGGAATATCAATAAAAGGGAGGTTTTCAGGGTAGTCGGAGATGAGGTCTTTTAAATCAATAATTTTTTGGTTTAGGGTAATTAGATCAAAGATACGAATTTTTTTTCTTGTAAAATCATAGAAGACACCGATTTTAAGGGTATCTGATTTAGCAAAGCAAATTTGTTTACCGAAGATTTCATCTTCACAGATGCCATCAAATCGCAATTTATAAAGGGTATCACCATTTAAATTGAAGATGATGAGGTTGGGATCTATGCTATCTTTAATAGTAACGCGGTAGTATTCAATTTTTTCATTTCCCCATTCGTCGATGATGGTTTCTTGGAAAAAAGTATCACCGAGTACGGGGTCATCTAAAATAAAAAAAGCTTGGCTATTCAAGAAGCCTGAGAAGATAAACGGCTTTTGTATTTTAGTAATTTTTTCGTTTTCTAATTGAATAATATAATTTCCTAGGAGTAAGGCTTCTTCGTCTTTGGAGATAAAATGGTTATATTTATTAAAGCTTAAATTAGAGATAATATCAGAGAACCAGTTCTTACCTTTATGATTGATAGAGACTACACCTTTATTAAAAGCTTGCTGATTAGGTAGCCCTATATTAAAATCGAGAAAAATTTTTTGGTATTTAGATGAGAAGAAAAGGATTTCAGGATTAGATATTTGTGTAACTGCAATCAAGGACGAATCTAAGATATGCTTAAAAATAGAAGGGTTAATGATAAACGAATAGTTGTAAATGTGGTTTTTAAAGCAGTTTAAATAATAGTCGGAGTAGGATTGAATGTCTTTGTAAAGTTCAAAGGAAAAAGTATCTTGTGAGACTACGAAGTTTGTGTCGGAGATGAGCTGATAACGGAAGTTGGGTTCTAATAAATTTTGAGCGAGCACAGGGGGTTTTTGAATAATGAGCGTATCATGGTTATCATTGTCAAACCATTTGAAGGAATTGGTAAATTTATTTTCTTGGTTGCAAGCGGTTAAAATACAAAACAACCATGTCATTCTACGAAAAAGGATACAAGAAAAAGCCCCGGCAAACAACTGCTGAGAGAACGATAACACGGGAAAAAGTACTACAAAATTACAGAAGTTTTTTTATAGATAAAATTTAATTTTTATTGATTTTTTACGGGCTCTTGATTGGGATTTTTTTTGTCTTGTTGTTGATTGTAAGTCATAAGAAAAGCACAAAAAGCAATAGAAAAAGCAAAGATGATGTAATCTTTGGGATATTCTTTGGGGAAATCAATATAATCGTTTAAACCGACTTGATACATGATACCGGCGGTCATCATAGAGATGAGTAAGTTTTTTAAGAATAGTTTTATCGTTACCATAACTAAACTACGGAAATTTTGGGCAAGATATAAAGAAAAAAAAGCTTTGTCAAGCATTTTTATAAAAAATCCATTTTAAAGCATCTTTGAAGGTATATCTTTTACCATAGAGCAAGATACCGACTCTGAAAACTCTCGCGGATAACCAACCTAAACCAATGACAGCCAGTATTAAAAGGGATTGTGATAAAAGGATTTGTAACCATGGGACATCAGTAGCGGCAAGCCTTATCATCATCGTAATAGAAGAGAATAAAGGAAAAATAGACATAAAAATCGCTAAACCACCGTTTGGGCTTTGAATAAAGTTTCCTAAAAAGAAAACAGGAATCATGACCGGTAGGATAATCATAAAAGATAACTGTTGAGCATCAGTTTCGTTATCTATCATAGCACCAATTGCCGCAAACAAACTCCCATACAGTATGTAACCGCCTAAAAAATAAAATATAAAATGAAAAATTAAACTAATCTTGAAGCTATTCAAAGCAAAATAAATTTCGTTCATCATATTTTGCATTTCAGAACGGGTTAAAGTTTGGGTTTCATTTACAGGTAATTCAGAGCTAATGAATAACCCAATAACAAAATTAAAGACAAGAATGATGATAGTCCAAATTGAGAACTGGGTCAAACCGACCAAAGCAATTCCAAAAATTTTTCCTATCATAAGCTCCATAGGTTTTACGGTAGAAACAATAATCTCCATGATCCGATTACTTTTTTCTTCAACTACTCCCCGCATTACCATAGAACCGTACATCAACAAAAACATGTAAATCAATATTGCCATTACATAACCTATTCCGACCGCTAAAAGGGCAGAAGTTTTTTCTTCGCCTTCCTCTAAAATTTTTACGGTATTTATATCTAAATCAAAATTTAATTTTTCTTTTTGTTCCTTTGTAACATTGGCTTGTGTCAGTTTATATTCGGATATTTTAGAGTTAAGGTGGGTCTTAATCCGATTGATAAGATTGATAGACAAAGATTTTGAGCTATAAAGCGTTACGTTAAGATTCTTTGGTTCAAAAGATTCAGGAAGGACTAAAATGGCTTCGTCTGTTTGATTTTTAAGCTCTTTTTTTAAGGTATTTAAATCTTTTTGGACTGCTATGAAAGTAATTTCAGAATTACTCATAGTTTCTAAATCGTTGGATAACAATTTCTTATCATCTATCACCCAGACTGTGATTTTCTCGGTATCTGTTGACCAAAGCGTTATCAACGTTGGGAGGATAATCAACAAAATAAAGCCCAAGGGGGTCAAGAGTGTAGCAATAATAAAAGTTTTTTGTCGGACTCTTGTCCAATATTCTTTTTGAAGAACAATTCCTATATTTCTTAACATGGTATTTTTAATTAGGTTTAACGATTTGAGCAGGGTTACCTATGACAGAATTTCCTTTTTTTACGGATTGAAAAACCGTAGCCCCAGACATTACTACGGCGTTTTCCTCTAATTTGATGTGGTGATGTATCGTAGCATTCAAGCCAATAAACACGTTTTTTTCTATTATAACTTTATTTCCTAATATGGAACCTGATTGTATAACACAAGCTCTATCAATTTGTGTATTTGCACCGATAACTACATGGCTACCGATAAAAGTATCTGCTTCAATACTTACTCTTTCACTAATACTACAATAAGGACCAATCATTACTCCATAAGCTAATGAGGCAGAACGAGCAACATATGCTGTAGGATGAATAATGGAAATTGGATGTTTATTACAAGCTTTGAAGATATTTTGGGATACTTCAATCCTTTTTTGTGGTTCTTTTAATGCAATAAAATATTGAATATCAGGATTTTTTAGTAGGTCTAAATAGGTTTTATTGTTATAACTTCCAAGTACGGGAATATCTAAAATTTCTTTAATATCAACTTGCTCCTTTTCAGACAAAAAACCATAAATCACTGCATCTTGTTCAAGTAAATAACCTGCCGCTGTCCATGCTTCTTCATTTGTTCCTATGATAATTACTACCAGTTTCTTCATGCTTTATTTTTAATTATCGGTAAATAGTTTGATTTCTATCAGGTCCAATGGAAACCATCTTAATAGGCAATTTCAATAAATTTTCGATAAAAAGAATATAATTGGATAGGTTTTGGGGGATAGAAGCGTTAGAGAAATCGTATTGATACCAACCTTCTAGATTTTCGTATAGGGGAGTGATATTATCATAATCAGTGGGGAGTGGATATTTACCATTAGGGGTTTGATAGAAGGTACAGACGGGGATATTATGAATACATTGGAGTACATCACTTTTCATCATAGCTAGTTGAGTGACGCCGTTAATCATGCAAGCATAACGGAGGGCTGGGATATCCAACCAACCTATTCTTCGGGGTCTTCCTGTGGTAGCACCGAATTCTTTTCCTTTCTCGCGGAGGAGATTACCAATATCGCCCATCTCTTCAGTTGGGAAGGGACCAGAGCCAACGCGTGTACAATAAGCTTTGAAGACTCCCCAAACTTCATGAATAGCAGAGGGAGGCACGCCGAGCCCCGTGCAAACGCCGCCAACAGTTGTATTAGAAGAAGTAACAAAAGGATAGGAACCGAAGTCAATATCTAGCATCGAGCCTTGAGCTCCTTCCGCTAATACCTTTCCTCCTTTTTGTAAAATTTCATTTATCCAGATTTCACTATCTATGAGATTTAAACTTTTTAAATACTCAATGGAATCCCAAAAATCTTTTTCAAATTCTATATCGTATTGTAAATCAGACGGATATATTTTGGATAAGTTGAGATGGTAAGATTTAATTTCATGATATTTCTCGTGGAAGTTAGGTTTTAGGATATCACCAACTTTGAGGGTTAATCTAGCGATTTTGTCTTGGTAGGCTGGGCTAATTCCTTTTAGAGTAGAACCAATTTTTTTTTCTTTTTTGCTATCTTCTTGTATTTTGTCAAGGAATTTATGAGTTGGGAGGATGAGGGTAGCTTTTTTAGATATGAAAAGCCTTTGCGTAAGGGAATTATCATACGAAAGAAGGTTTTGAATTTCTTTAAAAAGGATAACAGGGTCAAGGACTACACCATTACCAATTAAATTTTTACAATTCATATGAAAAATACCGGAAGGCAATAAATGTAAAACATGCTTAACTCCTTGAATTACGAGTGTGTGTCCCGCATTAGCACCACCTTGAAATCTTGCAATCACATTGTAATCAGAAGCAATAGCATCCACCAATTTCCCTTTACCTTCATCGCCCCATTGAAGCCCCAATATTACATCAACAGGCATAGATTTTATTTGAAATGATTAACCGCTTCTTCTAGGTTGGGTAAGATATTAAATACTGATGTTAATTTTGTGATTTTCATTAAGTTAGATATAGACTGGGAAGGATTACATAAAATCATTTCTCCATTTTTACTTTTAATTTTTGTTAATAAAGTAATAAAAATACCAAGCCCCGTAGAATTGATATGTTTTAATTCCGTTAAATCTAAAATAAATTTGTTAACTCCTTTTTCTAAATAATCAATAATATCATTTTTAATTTGATTATTTTCAGGTGTACCGAGCATATTACCATCAAGTTTAAAGATGGCTATTTCTCCATGTAATTCATGAGTATATTTCATATTATCTACTAATTCCATAAATAGCTGCAAATATAGATTTTATTTTTTGTTATCACAAGAAGGATTTTTACAATTACCATACAAAACAAGGGAATGATGATTTACAGAAAAATCTAAAAGGTTACCTATCATATTCTGAATTTCAGCGACTCGAGGGTCACAAAATTCAAATACATTACCACAATCTAAACAAATCAGATGATCATGTTGCCTGAAGCCATAGGCTTTTTCGTAAAGAGCTTGCCCTGTATTAAATTGATGTTTCGTAACTAAATTACAATTTACTAACAAATCTAAAGTGTTGTAGACCGTTGCTCTGCTCACGCTATGATTTTTATTACGTATTTGGAAGTAAAGTGTCTCTACGTCAAAGTGGTCTGAACGTTTATAAATTTCTTCAAGGACAATAAAACGCTCTAAAGTTTTTCTATGCCCATTTTTATCTAAATAAGCGGAAAAAATTTTTTTTATTTCTTCTAGTTTTTCTTCGGTTAATGGGGCGTTTTTATCCATATTTATAGTAAGTAGCGTTAAGCAACAGGTCGCTAAATTAAGAAAAAAACAAATTCAAAAATATTCTTTGTAGAGTTAATCAAATTCAGCCCAAAAATTTAATAAAAGGTTTACAAATTTTTCTGTATGGGTATAAATGAGTGCATGTCCTGCACCTTCAATGGACCTCAGCCTAGCATTAGGAATATTGGCTACTAAAAATTCTTGATGGTGGGGAGGAACGACCAAATCTTCTTTTGAACTTATGACGAGAGTAGGTTGCCTAATATTTTTGAGCCAATCACGGCTATCAAAGTTCATGATAGTTCTGACCCCTAGATAAATTTTTTCATCATCGCACATGGTAATCATCTTTTTATAGGCTTGCCAGTCCTCATCTTTCATTTCCATACCCCCGGACATTCCTTTGAAGACGTACCTGGCTAATCCTTTTGCCCCCAATCTTTTGATTATATAAGGAGCCATACTTTTTTCCATCTTTTCTTTGATAGACAAAGGTTTGTAAGCGAAAGTACAACACAACGTTAATGTTTTGACATACTCCGGAAAATCCTTTACAAATTGTTGAGAGATTATACCACCTTTTGAATAACCAACTAAATGTACTGGTTCTTTGAGGTTCAGGTTTTCTAAAATCCAATATAAATCTTTTGCGAGTTCTTTAATATCCATAGAGCTACCAACTTGGGAACTTCTGCCGTGCCCACGAATATCGGGAATGATTAATTGGTACTGATTTTCCAAATAAGGGATTATCGGAGCATACATATCGCCATTAGCTAAATAACCATGTACTAAAAGGACAGGACTCCCTTGACCCGTCGCTTTATAATAAATCGTTTCTTTATTATTGTTTAGCGTATGAAGTTCCATTTTCATTTTTTCAAAAGGATACAAAAATAAATAATTTTCAATTAAAATTGAAAAATACAATAAAAATTCCGTATTTTTACTTATAAATTGTTGATAAGTTTCTAAAATTACTGCTTAAATGAAAAAACTTCCTTTTGTTTTTACAAAAGGAAGCATAACCACTCAATCGCAAACTTTAAATTATTAGAATAATTAATGACTGCAAAGATAAATACATTTTTTTGTATTTTCAAATTTTTTTGAAATTTTTTTTGTATCTTTTTTATTTTGAGTTTTTTAGTGTAAACAAGAATATACCGTCTTTATCCAAAATATAAATCTGATTATCAATTAAATAAGCATCAATAATTTCATTATTATGTTCGTAAATAGGAATAAAGTTTTCATTTTTAAGGAAGAGAAGGATCTGACTTTTTTGATAGGCCATCAGATTATGGTAATCAGAAAATATATTTTCAATAGAAAATGAAAAATTAAAAACTTTTTTGAAATTAGTATTATAATCAAAGTGGAATAATTGATTTTGATTGAAAACCCAAACATATAATCCTTCTTTGGTGTAGGTAAGTTTGGCATAATCTGTAATAGAAGCTTCGGCGAAATTATTTCCTCCCATAACCCGGTCAATTTCACCGAAAACATTTACGCGATAAATCATTGCATTCAATTTATTTTGAATAAACATTTCACCAGTAGGAGCAATGGTAGCGGTTTGCAACTGAAAAGGTTGGTAATTTTCATGAATTAAATTAAAGTTCCAAATTTTTTGTATTTTAAGATTAGTATTTAAGAATTTAATATCGTTGGCAAGCAAATCCACCACAAAAATGGTTTTGCTGTCGGGAATTAAAATATCTGTAGGTTTAATGAAACTTTCTTTTGAAGAGAGGTTATTTCCTCCGACCACTATCGAGGAATCGTAATGTAGATTATAAAAAAACTTGGTAAGGGTAGCTTCTTTAGGAGAAAGTAGATAGATATTTTTTTGTTCATCCACAGCGATTTGTTCGTAGGAATGATTAACAAATTGTTTGATATAAATTTGAGCGTTCAGTATGTGAATAAAAAAAATATTAGCGACGCAAATCCAAACCTGATAATTTCCAACCATTGGGGATTCTGAATTGTTCTTTTTGTAATTTTCGGGGTTCAATCTTGACTGCAGTGGTAGTTATTTGTAATTGATTAGTTTTTTGGATGGTTTTTAAAGGGATTCTGCCGTCTAATCCTTTGGTTAAGAATGCGGCTTGTGCATTGGTCTTTCCTTTAAAGAAGGTAGTATTTAAACGATATTTATCGGATACGTAGTATAAAATAGTACGATTGGGCTTCTCAACTTTATATTCTTGGCACTCTATTCCTGCTACAACTAATTTATTACCAGTTGGAACGGCTGTAGGTGGAGTTTTAGACTCTGTCTCGTATTGTTCAAAACGAAAAACTCTTTGATTGGGCATATCCAAAGTATAAGTTCGGTTAGAGTCAGCAATAAATAAACGGGTAGTAGGAAATTCTCCGTTGTATAAATTAATAACAAAATCACCATCTTTATAAAAAATATCCATGTTTCTACAAGGTTTTTTTTCTAAAAAGGCTTGTGATTCTCTGCTAGGTATCCCTTTAATTCCCGTAATATCAATGTTATACTTGATTAAGCCTTCAAAATATTTAACATTATCCGATGCATCGAGAGTTTTCTCTATTTGAGCATTTAAATTTAGATAGATAGATATGAAACCTGTAATAACTACAAAATGAAATTTCATGATGCAAAAATAATAATTTAAATCAAGCAAAAATAATCCAAAGTGAGAATTTTGTCAAGAGAGAAATTTTTTATAATTATCCAGGGCTTTTTTAGCGGAAGCATGAATATCCACAATAGGTTCAGGGTAGTCAGAAGTATTTATTTCGGGTAACCATTTTTTTATGTAAAGAAGTTGGGGGTCAAATTTTTGAGTTTGTAGAATAGGGTTGAATATACGAAAGTAAGGGGCGGCATCTACACCACAACCAGCGACCCATTGCCAAGATCCATTGTTAGAAGCTAATTCAAAGTCTAAAAGTTTTTCAGCGAAATAGATTTCTCCCCAACGCCAGTCAATCCATAAATTTTTTGTTAGGAAGCTAGCGGTAATCATTCTTATGCGGTTATGCATGTAGCCTGTTTGGTTTAGTTCGCGCATTCCAGCGTCTACGATAGGAATCCCTGTTCTACCTTCGCACCATAACTGAAATAATTTTTCATCATTATTCCATTGAATATGTTCATATTCAGGTTTAAAACAACGATTAACAACATGAGGAAAATGATATAAAATCATCATATAAAACTCACGCCATATCAACTCGTTAACAAACTTTTCACTTACTTGAACTGCCTGTAAATAAACCTTTCTTATGCTAATCGTTCCAAACCGTAAATGTACACTTAATTTAGAAGTTCCCGTTTCATCACTAGGAATATCGCGGCTTTCTGCATATTTTTTTAAAGTTGTATTGCTTAATTCAGATGAAAAGAATTTTATAGACTGGTTCTGAAAACCTAATTCTTCAAGAGAATGCAAATAAAAATCATAAGATTTAACTAATTGATGTAAAAATTTTTCAGAAGGATAATTAGGAATTCCTTTTTCTTTTACGATTTGTTTCCATTTTTTGGAATAGGGCGTATAAACTGTGTAAGGAGAGCCATCCTCTTTCATCACTTCCAATTTTTCACAAATTACTTGGTCTTTAAAAGAAAAAAAATCTATACCATTTCGGTTGAGCAAATCTTGAATTTCTTTATCACGTTTAATAGCATAAGGTTCATAATCATGATTGATATAAACCTGTTTTACTTTAAAATCTGTGATAATTTGTTTCCAAACTTCAAGCGGATTTCCATAAAAAGTTTTTATTCCTGATTGATAGGTTTGCAGTTTTTGGCATATTGTTTGGAGTTGTTGGTGTATAAAAATGAGTCTTTTATCGAGTTTGGGTAAGGTATCTAGAATTTGTTTATCAAAGATGAAAATAATAAGGACGGGCAACCCTGATTGTAAGGCTTTAAATAAAGCATGATTATCATCAAGTCGTAAATCTCTGCGTAACCAGCAAATAGCGATTGACTCTTTTTCCATAAAACGGTAAGTTGCTAACAAAATTTTAGAAAAAAAGTTTAATATAGACTAAAAATTTTCATACCAAATTATCCGATAAAATCTTGAGCAATGAAAAAAATTTCCTTGGATTCTTTGCGAGTACTTTTGGGTCTTAATACATTAACTTTTTTAAAATGGGTGAGAAGTTGTTTGTTATAGTTTTGAAATTCGTTGGAGTCGAACATTTTGCAAACGAAGTTACCATGAGTTTTGAGTAGATTAAGAGCGACATTAAGCGCCATTTGGGATAGTTCATAAGAGCGAGCCTGGTCTGTGATACGGATTCCAGTTGTTTTCGGAGCCATATCAGATAGGATGACATCAAATAAATCTGTAAAGCCTTCTTTTTTAGCAAGTTCTATTAAATCAATTTTGAAAATATCAGCGAGAACAAAAGTTACATAAGGAATTTCTTGAGAGAGAGGGTTGAGGTCAATGGACAAAATTTTTGTTTGATTGCCTAACTTTCTACTGACGTATTGAGACCAGGAGCCTGGGGAAGCGCCGAGGTCTAAAACCTGTTTTGCGCCTTTGAAAATATTATATTTTACATCAATTTCTTGTAATTTATAAATAGAACGAGCGGCAAAATTTTCTTCTTTTGCTTTTTTAGTGTAATAGTCATTAGGTTTATATGCCATGATTTTTTTGCGAAAATACATAAATTCTTTTAAGTTTATAAAAAAAAACCATTATTTTGCGGCTTAAAATAGAAATGGCTTTTTTTTCAAGCAATAAAAAAGAAGATAAACCTGCTGTTCAAGAATCTTCTTTGAGCATAATTGCTTCTGGCATGCAGATTCAAGGGGACCTAATCATTGAAGGAGATATTCGGATTGAGGGAGTAGTGAAAGGTGATGTATATTGTAAATCTCGATTGGTGGTTGGTCCGAAGGGTAGAATTATAGGAAAAATAGATAGCAATTTTGCAACCGTATCAGGAATAATTGAGGGTAAAATCATTGTTCGTGATACATTACAATTAACAGAAACGGCTAATATACAAGGGGATATCATAACAGACAAAATGACAGTCCAAGCGGGGGCTGTTTTTAGTGGCAATTGCAAAATGGGAGAAGAAGCGAAAGAAATTATACAAAAAGATTATCCAATAGACAAAATACCTCAATCGTTAACATGAATTCTTTTTTTAAGTATTCTTCATTAGGTTTACAGATTGTTATAACCATTGTTATTTTTGTTTTAATAGGCAGATATTTAGATAATTATTTCAAAACGATAAAGCCATGGTTTACTTTGTTCATGGCTTTGCTAGCTAGTACAGGAATAATAGTAATGATTATTCAAAAATTGAAGTAAAAAAATAAGATTTTTTTAGAAACGTATAGCAATCATGGTAACGTCATCGGTTTGTTCTTCGTCGCCTTTCCAATCTTTCCATACGATATTCAGTAAGGCTCTTTGAGTGGACATAGGTTCATCTTTGTTATCAATAAGTACTTGTTTCAATTTTTTGGTAGAGAATTTTTTGAAGTCAGGTCCGCCAAATTGGTCTACGAGCCCATCTGAAAAAAGATAGATGCTGTCACCGGATTCATATTCTAATTCATGATTTTCATAAGTTCTTTCTTCTTCCATTTGTTCACCACCAATAGCAAATTTAGTAGCCTTGATTTCAATGAGTTCATTATTTTTAATCATGAATAGAGGTCTATTAGCGCCTGCATACTCAAATTTATCGTCATATTTATTAATGACCACGAGGCAAACGTCCATACCATCACGAGATTTGGAATCTGCGGCATCTTGTTTTAAGGTAGCCCTTACTTGATTATGTAATTCGGTTAGAATTTGACCAGGTTTATGAATATTTTTTTGCAGAACAATTTGATTAAGTAAATTATAACCTATCAAAGACATAAAAGCACCAGGAACGCCATGCCCTGTACAGTCTACCACAGCAACAAAAGCTTTATCAACTACTTGATTGAACCAATAGAAATCTCCCGAGACGATATCTTTGGGTTTAAATACCACAAAGTAATCATCAAAGACTTCGTCCATAGCTTTTTTATCAGGAAGGATAGTTCGCTGGATTCTTTTAGCGTAACGTAAGGATTCTAATATATCATTTTGTTTAGCTTCATTTTCTTCTTCTTGTTTTTTTTGGTTAGTAATATCGAAGGCAACGCTCCAAAAACTTACTATTTCACCAGCGCTATCAAAGATAGGGGCAACAAAAATCGAAACCCAATAGTTTTCATAATCTTTTGCACGATTTTTAAGTTCGCCTATCCAAGGTTTTTTTAGCAGAATATTAGTCCATAAATCTTGGTACACACCAGCAGGCATATGTCCTGACCGTAAAATACGAATATTCTGACCTATGATTTCATCTTTGGAGTATTTGGAAATTCTTAAAAACTCATCATTTACATAAATGATATTTCCTTTCAAATCAGTTTGTGCAATAATAGGTTCCAAATGAAAAATTTTCAAGTGAGAAAGTAATTTTTTGAGAATAGTTGTATCCTCTTGGGTTAATCCATTAACGCTATTTTGCTGTATATAATCATTTAAATCTCGCTCAATTTGATTGGTACGGTCAACTAGTTTAATGACTTCTTCGAAATTGTACATAATAATTTAGTTATTTTAAGATAATGAGAAATAATGAAATTGTTTTAAAAATCTTATATCGTTTTGGTCCATGAGTCGGATATCGGTAATTTTGTGGAGAAGCATAGTAATACGTTCAATACCTAATCCAAAGGCATATCCTGAGTATTGTTCAGGGTCTATGTTACAATTGATAAGGACTTGGGGGTCTATCATACCACAGCCGAGAATTTCTACCCATCCAGAATGTTTACAGACGGAACAGCCATTTCCCCCACAAATAAAGCAAGTTATGTCTACCTCAGCGCTGATTTCTGTAAAGGGAAAATAGGAAGAGCGAAGTCTGATTTTAGTATCTCTACCAAATAATTTTTGAACAAACCATTCTAAAGTTTGTTTTAGGTCAGCGTAACTTACTTTTTTATCTACAACAAGCCCTTCAACTTGGTGAAAGAAACAATGGGAACGAGCCGTAATCTCTTCATTTCTATAGACTCTTCCTGGCATAATAGCACGAATTGGTAGTTCTTTTTTTTCCATTAAACGTACTTGAACAGAAGAAGTATGCGTTCTCAACAAATAATTAGGATTTTCTAAAAAGAAGGTGTCTTGCATATCTCTTGCGGGATGGTTATGAGGAAAGTTTAGTGCCGTGAAATTGTGCCAGTCATCTTCAATTTCAGGACCTTCTGCAATTTGAAAACCCATCTCTGAAAAAATTTTTATTATTTTATGAAGTGTGATCTGGATAGGATGCCTTGAACCTTCCGATTGAGTAATTCCTTTTAATGTCAAATCGTATGGTTCTCTTGAATAATTCGTCTCGAACTTTTCTTGATAATATCTTTCTTTTTCTTCTGCTCTGCGTTTTAGTTCATTTAAAGATTTGCCTATTAATGCCTTTTCGCTTTTGTCCAATTGTTTTAATTCTTCAAACAACGTAGTTATAATACCTTTCTTAGAGGTATAATTCCTTTTAAATTGCTCCAAAGTTTCTTTATTTATAATTTCAAAATCATTTATTTCTGTTAGAAGGGACAAAATTTTATCCTGCATATTAGAACACACTCAAATAATATCGCAAATTTAGTTATTCTAATTATATTAACCATTAAATTTTATTTTTTTATAAGTATAGTCATTCTTTAAATTTCCACATTTCATAGTTTTGGTATTTCCAAAGTTTTTTATAGTTCATTTTTTGAAAGGTGTGTTGATATTCGGTAAAAGCATATTGGCTGACCAAAAAATATCTTTCTTTTAAAGGTTGTTGAATTCTATAACTAGATATAGGAGGAACGGGAGTAGTTTTAATGGACGTATTCTTCAAGTAAGGAATGATTTCTAGTTCATAAGTAAAAAAATGAGTAATTCCTGATTGGTTTATTTTTTGAGATATAGTTTTCAATTCTTGATTTTTTTTCCATTGATTATACCAATAAAGTGGGTTCATAGTATTTTGCCCGCCTAAAAGTAATAATAAAATTACCATAACCAAACGCTTAAAAAAGGTTTTGCAGATAAAATGCCATAGAAAAGCAATCCATTCAGAAGCATAAAATAATGCAATAGGTAATAAAACAATTCCCATTCTATCATATCCTTTAGTCATTATAAAAAAAATGAAAAGTAAAGTTTGTAATATGCCCATAAAAATATCAGGAGTTTTTTTTTTGATAAGAATTTTGATAATCAATGCAATAAAACCAAGTAATATCAAAGGTTTTTTTAAAATAAAAATTATGCTGTTGTTATCAAAACTTAAAAACTCTTGTTGGTAATCCGACTTGAGATGCCAATAATTTATAAACGAACTAAAATCGTGAAAATGAAAAATATAAAAAATAATGGAAGCTAATGGTAAAGTCAGTCCTTGAAAAAAAAGGAAATGGAATATTTTTTTAGTTTTACGTGCGTAATAAATCCAGGCAAAAAGTAAGTACAATCCAAGGGGCAAGGCAATATATTCTTTGGTAAGGATAGCTCCCCAGAAAAAAAGTTGAGAAGAAGCTAATAAAAAGGTTTTTTGTTGAAATATTGCTTGAAATTGGAAGTATAATCCCCATAATACACATTGCAACATGAAGATTTCACCGATGTATTGCCCACCATATACTAAAAATTGAACATTTAAAAGGAGTAAAATTATTGAGAATTTATAAGATTTCGGATTAAAATAATTTTGAGAAAACTTATAAATTAGGATAGAGAAAAATGCATTAAGGCAAACCATTAAAATTCTTAAATTAAAAAAATTCCATTCGAATAGTTTACAGAAGATAACCGCAGGGTAATGCAAAGCTGGGCCAATCGTAATCATTGTGGAATACATATTCCACGTTTTAAGTTCAGGATAGTCAATAGGGAAAGCTAAAATATTAATCTCATAAAGTGCATAGACCACAAGACTATGCGTTGTATCATCATACCAATAAGGGGTAATCCAACTAATAAAAAACAAAAAAATTAAGTATAAAAGATATAATCGAAATGATTTAAGCAAGTCTTTGTTTTTCGATATTGAATACAACTCTTTTGTTTTGTAGATAATCTAAAACATCAGCGTTATCACCTATTATTTTGATTTTATTATTAGAGAGATTTACTTCTTTTAGGGAGAGCATTTGTTTTAAAGGGGTTATATCTTCAATATAATTATTTTCAAGGTTTAAAATTTCTAATTTGGGAAGATGAATGAGGGGTTGAATAAACTTAATTTTATTTTCGGATAAATCTAAATCTTCTAGAAGTTCAAGGGCATCTAAGTTTTGGATAGTATCAATCTCGTTGTAACCTAAATTCAAACGTTTTAGTTTTTTTAATGAGAAAAGCCCTTGAATGCCAAGAATTCTGTTACCATAAAGGCTTAGTCTTGTTAATTCAGTTTGATTTTCTAGTCCTTGTATCATTGTAATTTGATTATTTTCTAAAAAAAGACGTTTAAGATTAGTTAGTTTATTTAAACCTTGAATATCTTCGATATTGTTGTAATTTAAGTATAAATCTGTTAATTGGGTTAAATTATCTAAATTTTCAAGGTAAGATATGTTATTAGAATTTAAGTTTAAGAATTTTAAACTGGTTAAGTTTTCTAGTCCTCTAATTTCTTTAATGATGTTAGAACTTAGATTCAATTTTTGTAAAGAAGTTAAGTTTTGAAGATTTTCAATTTTTCTGCATTGAATTTTAGCGATTTCAAGTTCTTTAAGTTTAATTTGATTGTCTAGGCCTTGAATTTTTTCTATATTGGGGTTACATGATAAATTGAGATATTCTAATTTTAGTAAGTTTTCTAATCCCTGAATTTTAGTAATTTGGTTGTCTTGTAAGTCGAGCGCAATAAGTTCAGGGAAGTTATTGAGGAAATTAATGTTTTGAAGGTTACTTTTACAAATTCGTAAAGCGATTAAGTTTTCATTTTCTGCGTAATAGCCCAATTTTTCGTAAGGCTCTTGTTCTATGAAACTATCTAAATCTTCATAAGCATAAAAATTAGATGGTTCAACGCCTATATCGATACACATAGCGTTGAAAAATTCTTCATCTAATCCCCCTAATTTACTCATGATGCAAATATAAAAAAACCTATTAAGGCATAGAAAAGTATTTATTCACATTTACAAGTTGTTTGGGATAGTTTTTACTTCTATTGAAATTTTTAGTGGATTGGAGAGAGATTGTATTATTTCTGAAAGCTTCTATGTTGTTTTTTTTTTTGAGGAGGAATAGCATGATTAAATTCTGTAAGTAAAACTGAAGGTAATCAATCTTCCTTGGATATATCTCGTATTCAAGCGAGCTTGATTAAATTTGGCGTTGAGATTATTTTCAAAAAATTGAACTCTATAAAAAGGCTGATTAAAAATATCTTGGAAAATTAGGCGTAGTAAAAATTTATCTTTAAAGTTTTTAGAGATTTGAATATCCAATCTATCTCTTGGTAAGACAACAAGGTCATTAAATTCACCGGGTTTACCTACGACAACAATCTGCCTGCCGAAGCGATTATAGAAGATATCGCAACCCATTCCTGTTTTAGGTTCTTTAAATAAAATGCCTGGATTTAATAAAAAGGGGCTCAATCCTTGTAATCTTCTGTTGGCTCTAATACCTTCTAATTGTTGATTTTCTTGGGTTACAACGGAATTCAATACCGTGATATTTCCATAAACACTGAGATTATTAAGGTAGTTGTCAGGGTCATAGGAGAATCTTTTTCTAAATTCTGTTTCAATGCCATAAGAGATGGCGGCACCGGCATTACTCAAAGTATACTTATTAAAATAAACACCTGTTCCGGTAGTAGGGGAGACAGTTTGCTCGATAGGGTCTTTTAGGTATTTAAAGAAGGGAGTAATGGTAAGCATATCAAGCCCTTGCGGGAAGTACTCGAAACGTATGTCAAGATTAAAGATTTTAGTAGGTTCTAAATTAGGGTTTCCTTCCCATTCGGAGAGTGTTTGCCTATCGAAGAATTTAAAATAAGAGATTTCACGAGCATCTGGTCTTGTAATAGTTTGGGAAACGCCTAATTTTAAATTGATTTTATCGTTCCAATGCCGAACCAAGGCTAAGCAGGGTAGAGGGTTAATGAAAGTTCTTTGCCTAAAAGGAACAACTGAACCCGCTAGGGTAGTATTTTCAAGGTGTTCTAGGTAGGTGTCAAGGCGTAATCCTAATAAAAAGCTCCATTTTTTTGATAAATTTACTTCCGATTGGAGGTATGGGGCAATATTCAAAATTTTAGAACGAAAGTTATCTTTATCATCGGTTAATTCGGTTAAATAGAAATAATTGGGGGCTATCAAACTAGAATTAAAAACGAATTGATTATTTTGAATGATTTGTTCTTTCAGAAGAGGAGAATCCCTTAAACTATCACCGGGTAAAAAACCAATATTCCTTGCTTGAAAGTGTTTCGTATAATATCCTAAATAAAAACCTCCTTTAACATTATAATTTATTTTCATACCTTTTTTTGAAAAAAAAGCATAACATTCAGTGCCTAACATTCTGTCCTTTTGTGAGCTTTGCATATTCATAAAAAGTAGCGCGTTGGTTCCTAATCTCACTTGGTCAGAGAAATACCATTGATTTTGTTCATTTTTTAAAGCATTCAAAGTAGAATAAAAAGGATTAATAGTTTGTGCAAGGTTAATAAATAGGTTATTCGAGATTTTTAGTTCTTTTTTATCGTGGTTAAAGATTAAGTAATCAGTTTGGAGTTGGGAGGTCAAGAGTTGTTGTTGTTCAAAACGGCGAATCATTCTGCGGTAAGGAGTAGTATATACAGTAGACGGATAAAAATAATCTCCATACATATCGATAGTTCTCCCTAAGTGATTGAAGATTAGGGCATTTTTGAAGCTAATAATAAATTTTTCTCCTTGATAACCTAAGTTAGCCATTGAAGAAGTAAGCTGTTGTCTTTTAAAAATAGTACTATTAGAATAATCTGCGACGAGGCTATAACCCAGACCCGGAGAGTATTCTGAAAGTACATTCAGATCTAAACTTTCTTTGGTATTAATGTTACTAGTATTAAGTCCTATAATCCAACCGAGAACTCTTTTATTACTGAGTTCTATTCTTTTTTTCCAGGAGGAATATAAATACAAATTAGGTAAAGCTTTTTTTTTAGTTACAAGGAAATTAGCGTTTACATTTTTTCCATATTCAGCGAGTTGAGGATTGTCTTGAATGGAAGCCATGTTATTAAATTCATTAAAGTCAGGGAAATCAGGGGATAAGAACGAATTAGGCGAGCCCATAAATCCCAATAATCCTTTATTTTGATTCATGGGGAGGATTTGATTTTGAAGGGAGGCCATTGTGTTGTAGCCTGTTATTCCACTGATAGAAAATTCATTTTTAGAGGGGATAGAGGCTGTTTCAAAACGGACAATCCCACCCCCGAGATTACCAGTTTGGTCGGCGGTAGCTGTTTTTATTAAATGAACTTGAGAAATAAAAGAACTAAAAAAGATATTAAAGTCGAAAGCCTGTCTTTCTACGTTCATGACAGGAAGAGGTACTCCATTAAATAATATTCCGTTGTATCTTTCAGGTAGACCTCTAATAGTTAAAAATTTATCTTCTATTAAAGCAACTCCTGGCATCCTTCCTACTGAAGTGTTCGTAAATAAATCGGAAGAGGATTGTAAAATCATATCCCCCGAAAAGACGTCCATTAAGCGGATATTTAACTTTTGTAAAATTTGAGCGGAGGCATCTGACTCTTTGCGAATATCGCTTGTTATGACTACTTCTTCAATATTCACTCCAACTTCTTCCATAGCAATAATGTATGGTTTATTTTCAGAAGGTTTTAAAATGAGGTTGGTCAGTTCTTTGGATTGATAAGATATGTAATTTAATTCAACGGTAAATGGAGATTGTATATCTAAATCAGGGATGATAAAATTTCCTTCTAAATCGGTTTGGGTACCTATATTGAGTTCTTTAATTTTCACGGTTACTCCAATCAAGGGCTCACCTGTGTTAGCATCTATCACTTTACCTGTAAAACTTGCTTTAGATTGAATATATTGAACGGGGGTTTTATTTTTTTCGGTATTTTGAATAGTTTCTTGATTTTTTATTTTTCTTTTGGTTCTAGCTTCTTGTGCGTAGAGATTGCTAATAAGTGATGATATTATCAAGCATGTAATTAGTCTATTCATAATTCAAATTTATTGTTCCAAGTCTGCAAATATAAAAAATTAATAAATTTGATTCATTAAAGTTTTTGCCCAAAATATCAATTTTTTGTCATGAATTATAAACAATTTATTTTATAAGACAATTTGTCAAATTTTTGTATTTATTACAAACGAAAAAGATGTCATTTTGTCTTATATTTAAATTGGCACTATTTTGGTAGGGTAATATATAGCACAAAATACTTAATTGATATGAGTAGCGATTTAAAGCCATTTCAAACATTATGGATGAGACCCTTTGATAAGTGGTTTGAAGACATGTTCCAGATGCCTTCGGTATCTAACTTTTCTCCAAAAGTAGATATAGCCGAAACGAAGGAAGCGTTTGAGTTATCTATTCAACTACCTGGTGTCAATAAAGAAGACATCAAAGTAGAATTAGATGGTAACTTATTAAGTATTAGTGGAGAAAGAAAATTTAACAAAGAAGAAAGTGACAAAACCTGGAGAAAGGTGGAGTCCTATTATGGGGCGTTTTCAAGAAGTTTTACTTTGCCAGAAAATGTAGACAAAGAAAACATTAAGGCGAGCTCAAAAGATGGTATCCTGTTAGTCACAATTCCCAAAAAAATTGAGGAGAAGAAAACAAATTTGATTAACATCGAGTAACGAAAAGCAAAATTTAACAAGGTACGGGATGGCGGCAGGTCATCCCGATTTTTATTATTAGCCTTTCAAGAATAAAGCCCATGGATTTAAAGAACGGGAATGTTCTAAAATAATTCTTAAGGTTGCAGTGATAGGTAAAGCTAAAATCATGCCGGAAAAGCCCCATAAATTACCAGCTAAAATGATAAAAAAAATAGTGGCTAATGGATTTAAGTTCATAATTTTACCCATGATTTTTGGAGTAATAAAATTGGCTTCTATAACATGAGTAATCCAAAAAATTATAAAAGCCCAAACCATAAAACCCCAACTTCCGTACATTAACACGCTGTATAAACTGACAGCTAATCCTACAGAAAAGATTCCTAAGTAAGGGATTATATTTAAGAAAGCGCCAAGAAAAGCAAAAAATAAGCTATGTCCTATACCACTAATGCCTAACAAAAACCATAAAATGCAAAATACCAATATCTGAACCTGAATAACCCCTAAAATGTAACCCGACAAAGTAGTAGATAATTTACCAAAGAAAGAAGAAGTATTTTCTTTCTGATGCTCCCCGAGTACTGCTTCAAAAGCTATATAAATATTTTTACGATACATTAACATCAAAAACGAATATATCGTTGCTAATATGAGATTGCCTGCTAAACTGGATAGCATGACCAAAGCACTGCCAATAATTTCGCTACCTTTGATTAAAATTTCATTTAATTTAGAACGAACTATATCATATCCTTCAATTCCCTCTGCTTTCAGCCAATTATCCATCTCGTTGAAAAATGTAATCGCTTTATTTTGGATAATTGGATAATCTGTCTGAAAAATAGATAAACTACTGTAAGTCCACCAAGAAATAAGAAATATCAACACATATATGGACATCAAGGAAAGAATAATAGCCAATATTTCTGGAATTTTCCATCGAATCAAAAATTTTACCCAAGGTAGAATGGTTGCACTTAATATAATGGCGTATAACATTGGCTGCAAAACTTCTTTTAAATAAATGAAAAAAAAGCCTGTTAGAAATATAGCTATCAAGCCAAATGTATAACTATTAAAAGAATTTGTCATAACTATGCATAATTGCAAATTTATTACAAATCTTGATAAGATTACAACGATTTTGGATAATTATGAATAGCAAAAAGGCACTTCTATGTATGAAACCTTGAAATGCCTTTAAAAAAAGGTATTTAATTAGTGCGGTAATTTCTCTCTAAACTTTCCGTATACCCAAGTTCCTAGAATGGCGGATAGTAGGGTTACAATAATCACTGGGGCACCTGACCCTATTTGAGCATAGAGAGGACCGGGGCAAGCTCCTGTTATACCCCAACCCAATCCAAAAAGTAATCCTCCAATAATTTGTCCTTTATTAAAAGTTTTATTATGAAGTTGAATGGGCTCACCGTATATCGTTCTTATTTTAAATTTTTTAATCAGGGCTACTGAAATCATTCCTATAAGCACCGCACTACCTATTACACCGTACATATGGAAAGATTGGAAACGAAACATTTCTTGAATTCTAAACCAACTGATTATTTCCGCTTTTACAAAGGTTATCCCAAACAGGCAACCTAAGATTACATATTTAATATTGTGCCACCATTGGTGTCGTAATTTACTTTCATTGACGCACATAGCGTCTAGTGAACGTTGTTCTAAATCTTTGATATCTAAAATTTCATTAGATATTTTGTTTTCCATAATCAAAGTTGAAGAATAAAAGGTAAAATAAAGTTTGACATAATAAAACCACCAATCATGAAACTAATTGTTGCTACAAGAGATGGCCATTGTAGGTTAGAAAGTCCCATAATAGCATGCCCACTTGTACAGCCTCCTGCATAACGAGTACCAAAACCCACTAAAAATCCCCCTACTACCATCAATATTAATCCTTTCCAACTTAACAAATTCCCCCAATTAAATAACTCTTTAGGAATCAATGAATTGTAATTTGTAATACCATAACTTGCAAGTTCAGATTTTAAATTTTCATGTATCTGAATAGGCTCTGTATCATTAAGGAAGTGCCCTGCAATAAATCCTCCAATAAAAATACCTGATACAAAAAGTAAATTCCATATTTCCTTCTTCCAATCATATTGAAAAAACGGTATATTAGAGGGGGCACAAGATGCACAGATATGCCGTAATGAAGAACTTATCCCGAAGGATTTATTCCCTAGAATTAATAGTGCAGGTACCATTAAGCCAATAATCGGACCTGCCACGTACCAAGGCCATGGCTGAATTAAATTTTCCATATAATTATAATGAGCTTTTTTTATTGAAACTGTCTAATTACACTAACTAATTCTTGTTTGGATAATACACCACTTTTTCTCCATAGAACTTCTCCTTTTTTAAATAAAATTAGCGTAGGAACTGCTTGAATTTGGTATGCTCCTGCAACCACAGGATTTTTATCTACGTCAATCTTAATAATAGAGGCTCTTTCTCCTATTTCATCTTTCACTTCTTTTAGGATAGGTGCTAACATTTTGCACGGTCCACACCACTCCGCCGAAAAATCTACTAATACTGGTTTTTCTGAATTTACTAATTCTTGAAAACTTTTTTTCATATTTGGGTCTTATTGCTTATTTTATCAAAGATACTAACAAATGTGATGCCTACAATAGCGCCATAAATTGAATTATTTAAAGCGCTGGATTTTATGGGACAATTCTCAGTACAACTCCACTGGTAACAATACAACCACCCCCATATTGCTCCCAATAAAATCCCTAAAAAGTAGAACTTATATTTACTTATTCTTAGCTTTTATTACTAATTCTGCTACATCATTCCAAGTACCTCCGTTATATACTTCTTGGATACCGTTTTTTTCTAGAATGGTCTTGGCTTGTGAGCTACGGTTACCACTTCGGCAGAATACAATAATACTAGGTTTATCTTTAAATTTATTTAAATTTTGTGATATTTTATCTAATGGAATGTTTACTGCGCCTGGTGCGGAACCCTCAGCGAACTCCCATTCTGTCCTAACATCCACTAAAAACGCGCCATTTTTAATTAAATCTGACATTTTGTCTTTATCTTTTTGTGCCGAACCTTGACTAAAAAAGAAAAACATAAATATAACAATGAAAAGACTAATTAAGATAATAATTTGCTTTGACATACATAATCGGTTTTAGGGACATTGGTTTTAGCGATTGCATTAAATCCTCCTTCAATTTCCTTAAAATTACGGTAACCACGAGATTGTAAAATAGATGCCGCAATCATACTTCGATAACCTCCCGCACAGTGAATATAAATGGGTTCATTAGGTTGTAAGTTTTTTATCCAATCATTGATATAAGCTAGTGGCATGCTGTATGCGTCTTCTACATGCTCTGCGGCATATTCACTTTCTTTGCGAACATCTACCACTTTTGTTACTCCTTTTTGGAATTCCTTGGCGAATTGCTCTGCGGTAATACGATTAACGGTGTCTATTTCTTTTCCTGATTTTAACCAACTTTCAAAGCCTCCCTCTAAATAACCGAAAACATTATCAAAACCTACGCGAGATAAACGTGTAACGACCTCTTCTTCTCTACCAGGCTCGCAAACCAACAAAATAGGTTGTTTTACATCTACAATCAAAGCTCCAACCCATGGGGCAAAGTCTCCGTCTATACCAATGTTGATAGCATTAGGAATAAATCCTTTCGCAAAATCATTGGGATTACGAGTATCTAAAATTAAAGCACCTGAACTTTCTGCTACGGCTTCAAATTCATAAGAGGTTAAACCTTTCAATGCTTGTTTATATACCTCCTCTAAACTTTTATAACCTTGTTTGTTCATCATCACATTATAACCAAAATAACCTGGGGGAGTAGTCAAACCTTCTAAAACTTCTTTGATAAACTCTTGTTCTGTCATATTGGCACGAAGTGCATAGTTCGTTTTCTTTTGTTCGCCAATGGTAGAAACGGTTTCTTTACTCATATTTTTACCGCAAGCAGAGCCTGCACCGTGCCCTGGATAAACGATAACATCATCTGGCAAGGTCATAATTTGTTTTCTTAAAGAATGATAAAGCAATGCGGCTAACTCTTCTTGTGTTTTGTTGGCGGCTTTTTGTGCAAGGTCGGGTCTTCCTACATCTCCGATGAATAAAGTATCACCTGTAAATACGGCATGTTCTTTACCATTTTCATCTAATAATAAGAAGCAAGAACTCTCCATCGTATGTCCAGGAGTATGTAGAACTTTAATTTTAATCGCTCCTAACTCAAAAATCTGCCCATCAGATGCACTTAAACAATCAAATCCACATTGAGCTAAAGGACCGTAAACAATCGTAGCCCCTGTTTTTTTACTCAAATCTAAATGTCCTGATACAAAATCTGCATGAAAATGGGTTTCAAAAATGTATTTTAATTTTACACTGTCCTTTTCTAATCTTTCTAAATAAGGTTTAGTCTCTCGGAGTGGGTCAATGATTGCCGCTTCTCCGTTGCTTATGATGTAATAAGCTCCATGGGCTAAACATCCTGTGTAAATCTGCTCAACTTTGAATGTACTCATATCTTTTATTCAATTTGTTGTTACAAAAATAGCAGGTTTATTATACTTATTACCGTTACTTTTGTTACATGAAGAAATTTTTTTTAGAATAAATCTTATATTATTGATTTACAATTTTTATCTTATGAAATTCTTTTATTTATAAAAAAATTTGTTTCTTTTACTACAATTGTTTAATTTTGCTGAATATTGCATTATGGCGTTTATAAAAGTTGAAAATTTATTTGGAAAATTGAAAGTACAAATTGTTTCAGAAAATCCTGATATTTATATCTATCTTACAAAAAGCAAATTAGAGGCAAGTGGTAAAGATGAATGTTGGTACTACGTGGAAGTAGGTCATGATATTACAGTTACTTTTGTAGATAAAGACCCCGATATCAAAATTCAGTTCGTAGATAAAAAAGAAGAAGCAAGATGGGTAACTAAAAATCACAAGTTATATAAAAGGTTAATTTATGTATAATTATGTAAAAGGTTAATTTACACATAAAAGGTTATAAATGAGTAAAGCGACGACTATTTAGAATCATGGCTTTTTTTAAATATGCTTAAAAATAAGGCTATAATTTTGCTAAGAAGCCTGCTTTACCATACAGTATATCTAAATAACTTGATATTGGAGCAGGAATTATACCGATAATTACTATAATGAGTGCTAATACCATAATGGGGATTAAAATATTTTTTCTGATTTTGAGGGTTTTAGGTTGAATGTTGTCTTTTGGTTTTTCAAAGAACATAGTAACGAGCACTTTTAAGTAATAATAGGCACCTACAACGCTTGTTAAGATACCAATTACAGCATGGACAACAAAACCGCCTTTAACAGCGGACAGGAAAACAAAATATTTACCGATAAAACCTGCAAAGGGAGGAAAACCAGCTAATGAAAACATTAAAATTGACATAATCAAGCCGAAAGCTATGTTTTTAACACCTAAACCACTCCAATTTTGATAGTTTAGGTCTTCTTCTTTGTTTTCAATGGAGGATATGAGGGCAAAAGCGGCGATGGTCATGAACGTATAAATTAACATATAAAAGATTGCGGCTTTGTAACCTTCTGGACCGCCAGCAACTCCTAATAACATGTAGCCTGTGTGGGATATGCTGGAATAAGCCAAAAGACGTTTGATGTTCTGTTGTTGTGCGGCAACAATATTTCCATAGATCATAGAAAGTAGTGCTAAAATAGCAATAACTTGTGATAATTTATCACCGGATTGTGGAAGCAAACTATTTAAAATGAAGCCAAATGCAATCACGGAAGCCATTTTAGAACCAGTAGCCATAAAACCAACTAACGGCGTAGGTGCACCAGTGTAAACATCAGGCGTCCATACATGGAATGGAAATGCACTCAATTTGAATAAGAAACCGATAGCAATCAAAGCTATTGCGGGATAGAATAAAACAGGGAATTTATCTTTAATTAAGTTAGGGTCTATGGTTGTTATTCTGTCTAACATGGTAGTTCCTGTCATACCATAAACCATAGATATACCGAGTAATAAGAATGCGGACGCAAAAGCACCTAAAAGAAAATACTTTAAACTTGCTTCATTAGAACGTAAATCTTTTTTGAAACTTCCTGCTAATATGTAAAGGGAAACGGACATGATTTCTAATCCTATGAAAGTCATCATTAAATCATTAGCAGTAGCCAGTAGGTTCATTCCAACTGAAGAAAAAAGGATAAGCGAAAAAATCTCGCCTTGCAAATGTGTTTGATTATTTTTTTGAAGGTAATCAGTAATAAAAGGAACAGATAAGAGGCCTGATAAACAAAGCAATATATGAATTAGCCCAGCTAAACCGCCTGTGTAAATTTGATTATAAAAAGTTAGACGTATTTCTTCAGGGATTACTACGCCTGGTACTGCTAAAAGCATGGAAATCAATATCCCTAAAATGGTTACAACAGAAGTAATCTTTTCATTCTTAAATGCATCTAAAAGCATTACAATCAAACCAAAACCTAGTAAGGATAAAGCGGGTAAGGTGTCTAATATAAATTGACTGTTAAACTCCATAATAATTTTTTTTATTTTCAATTCAGAAAGCGAAATTAAGATAGGATTTTGGTTCTGCAAAATATTATACAAAAAAATTGTGATTTTAAGTTTGATAGATTATTTAGAAAAAGTGGCTTTATAAAAGGTAATTTATAAAGCCACGCAATTAATGGTTAATCCTCTTTTATTTCTATAAAGAAGTTTTCTACAATGGGATTAACTAATAATTGTTTAGCGATTTGCTCTGCTGTGGAATGAGCTTCCTGTTTGTGATTTGCTTGCAAAGTAATTTCTATTCTTTTGCCAATTCTAGAATTTATTACCTTATCAAATCCTAGTTTGTGTAACGCTTGAAGCGTAGTTTTGCCAGCAGGGTCTAGCAAGACTTCATGGGGCATAATATGAATAACAACTATGTAAGTTTTCATGAATTATTTAATTTACGTTTTATTTCAATTTGTTCATAAGATTCGATGATATCACCCACTTGAATATCGTTATAGCTTTGTATGGTTAAACCACAATCCATAGGAGCAAGTACTTCTTTAACGTCTTCTTTAAAACGTTTTAATGAGTCTAATTTACCGGTATGGATAACAATACCGTCACGAATAACACGAATGGGTAGGTTTTTGAGGATTTTTCCTTCTGTAACTTGGCAACCAGCAACTAAACCTACTTTACTAATTTTAAAAATTTGTTTTATTTCAGCAGTACCTATAATTTTTTCTTCTATGGTTGGGGCAAGCATTCCTTCTATGGCATCTTTTACTTCATTGATAGCATCGTAAATGATACTATATAAACGAATATCAATTTGCTCTTGTTCTGCTAATTTTCTTGCTGAGGCGGATGGTCTTACTTGAAAACCTACGATGATAGCATCAGATGAGGAAGCAAGTAACACATCACTTTCTGAAATTTGACCTACAGCTTTATGGATAATACGTACTGCTACTTCCTCGTTAGAAAGTTTTAAAAGTGAATCGGATAAAGCTTCAACAGAACCGTCTACGTCTCCTTTGACGATTAAGTTGAGTTCTTTAAAATTACCGACCGCTCTTCTTCTAGCAATTTCATCTAAGGTAATATGTTTTTGGGTACGAATAGATTGCTCACGTATGAGTTGTTGTCTTTTATTAGCAATTTCCCTGGCTTCTTTTTCATTATCAAGCACAATAAATTTATCACCTGCTTGTGGGGTTCCATTAAACCCCAGAATTTGTACGGGCGTGGAAGGTCCAGCTTTTTTAATGGGTTTAAGCCTTTCATCAAACATAGCTCTTACTTTTCCGTAATGTGTATTTGCTAAAATGATATCTCCAATTTTAAGGGTACCATCTTGAACCAAAACCGTAGAAACAACTCCCCTTCCTTTATCTAAACGAGCTTCAATGACTGTACCTTTTGCTTTTTTATTAGGATTAGCTTTAAGTTCAAGCATTTCTGCTTCTATAAGTATTTTTTCGAGGAGTAGTTCTATGTTAATACCGTTTTTTGCGGAGATTTCTTGACATTGGTAGGTTCCCCCCCAGTCTTCAACTAGTAAGTTCATTTCAGCGAGTTGTTGTCGTATTTTGGTGGGGTCAGCGCCAGGTTTATCAATTTTATTAATAGCAAAAATCATAGGAACATTAGCCGCTTGGGCGTGGTTGATGGCTTCAATAGTTTGAGGCATGACTTGGTCATCTGCGGCAATGACGATAATTGCGATATCCGTAACTTGAGCCCCCCTTGCACGCATAGCAGTAAACGCTTCATGACCAGGAGTATCTAGGAATGTTATTTTTTTTCCGTTATCCAGCGTAACTTCGTAAGCACCAATATGCTGAGTAATTCCTCCCGCTTCGCCCGCTATCACATTGGATTTACGAATATAATCAAGCAAGGAAGTTTTTCCGTGGTCTACGTGTCCCATCACCGTGACAATAGGAGCTCTTTCCACTAAATCCTCCTCCCTATCTTGTTCCTCTTCAATATCAATTTTATCTTCTACAGAAACAAATTCTACTTTATAACCAAATTCTTCAGCAATTAAAGAGATAACGTCCGCATCAATCCTTTGATTGATAGAAACAAAAAGTCCTAATTCCATACACTTAGCAATAACCTGATTGACAGGAATATTCATTAAACTCGCTAATTCATTAGCAGTTAAAAACTCTGTAACTTCCAATACATTAGCTCTTTCCAGCATTTCTTGTTGCTGAATCTCTAATTTTTGAGCTTGCTTCTCTTTTTTATCTTTTCTTATTTTTTGTCTAACTTTTTTAATGTTCTGATTCATGCCCATCATGGCTTTTTTTACCTGGGCATCTACTTTCTGGGTATCAGGTGTTTCTCTGATTTTAAAATTTTTGTTTTTTTCTTTGTTAGTTATAGGAGATTGGATGGGTGAAGTTAAATTGTTGGCTTTCTCCGATGCTGATTTACGATTTCTTTTTCTTTTTCTTTTTCGTTCGGTTGTTTTATTTTCTGATTTTAAAGAGGTTTCGGTAGTAGTTTTAGTTTGTAGGCTTTCCTGGCTTGGCTCTTCAGTTTTGATAACCTTTTTCTCTGATGATGGTAATTTCGTTTTATCTAATATAGATTTCTTTTTGTTTTGATTTTTTTTGTCATTTGAGACTTCTTTGGGCTTATTCGCTTCTAAATCTATTTTCCCTAAAATAACAGGACCCGTTAATTTAGGGGTTTTATCTTTAGCCCTGATTACCGTATCATCTTGAGATTTTTTAATCTCATCTTGTGATATCTCTTTCTTTAAAATCGTAGCTTCTTCAATATTTTCTTCAACATCAAAAGTTTTAGGACTTTTTTCAAATACTAAAAGCTCTTCTTCTTCATTTATTATAGGCTCAACATTGTTTTTTTCTATTTCTAAGGAAGGTTCAGGAGTGGTAACCTGAGTGAGTTTTGATTCCTCCGTTGTACTTACCTTGTTATCAAATAAAGATGGCTGAGTTTCTTTTTTATTTTTTTTACTTTTTTTATCAGGTAAATCTATCTTACCAAGTATTTTAAGAGTAGGTTTCTCAATTTCTGTTTTTAAAGTTTCTTGTTCTTTTAATGTTTTTTGAATTCTTTCCTTTTGTTCTTTATGTTGTTCTTTGAGCGTATCCGCTTTTTCCTTAACTACTTTATCTTTACCAAACTTTTTTAAGAGAATGCGGTACTGTTCCTCATTAATCTTAAAATTAGGATTGTCTTGAATAGATTTATAACCTTGAAGAACCAAATATTCTACTAAGGTATTAGTGCCAACATTAAGTTCTTTTGCTACTTTACTTAATCTATAAAAAGGTTCTTTTTCGTCTGCCATAATTCAACATGATTAAAGTTCATCATCTTCATAAAACTCATCATTATCTTCTTCAAATTCAGCTTCTAAAATATCTAAGACTTGGCGAATTAAATTTTTGTCTAATTCGGTACGTCTATGTATTTCTTCCACTGACAAATTTAATAAACTTTTTGCGGTATCAAAGCCTACTTCTTTGAACGTATCAATAATCCATTCTTCAATTTCATCTTTGAATTCGTCTAAATCTACGTCTTCTTCATTAGGGTCGGGTTCTCTGAACACGTCAATGATATAGCCAGTTAATTTACTAGCAAGTTTGATGTTAATACCACCTTTTCCAATAGCCAGAGAGATTTGGTCTGGTTTAAAATATACACTAATTTGTTTATTTTCTTCATCAATGATGGAATAAGAAGCTTTTGCAGGAGTTAATGCACGTTCTACAAAAATTTGAGGGTTACTAGAGTAATTGATGACATCAATGTTCTCGTTTCGTAGTTCTTTTACAATACCATGAATTCTAGAGCCCTTTATACCTACGCATGAGCCTACGGGGTCTATTCTGTCATCATAACTTTCAACGGCTACTTTAGCTCTTTCTCCTGGCTCCCTTACAATACTTTTTATAGTGATTAAGCCATCTAAAATCTCGGGAACTTCTTGTTCCATCAAACGCTCTAAAAATATAGGTGAAGTTCTAGATATGACAATATAGGGAGAAGAGTTTTTCATTTTTACTTCTAAAATTAAAGCTTTAATGGTATCCCCTTTGTTAAATTTATCTTTAGGGATTTGATGTTCTTTGGGTAAAATTAACTCATTTCCATTATGAATTACCAAGATTTCATTTCGCCATACTTGGTAGACTTCGCCTATTATAATTTGGTTTAATTGAGCTTTGTAAGTTTCAAAAACATTAGATTTTTCTAAATCTTTTATTCTTTGTGCTAGTAGTTGTTTGGCAGATAATACTAATCTTCTACCGAATTCCTTTATATCGACGGCTTCCGATACTTCATCTCCGGGCGCAAAATCTTCGTCAATTTTTAGGGCTTCACTCAACGGAATTTGCGTACTTTCATCTTCTACCTCTCCATCTTCTACCACTATACGGTCCCTGAATATTTGAATATCTCCTTTATTTACGTTTACAATAACGTTATAATTGCTATCAGAATGATATTTCTTTCTTATCATGTTCCGAAATACATCCTCCATCACGCTGGTCAGTGTAGCATTGTCTATATTTTTATCTTTTAAAAACTCTAATAAGACATCAATCATGATGCTTTTATCGTCTTTTACTATTGCTTTTTTCTTTGCCATAATTACTTACTTTTTTCTTTTTTCTTACCAACTTGTACTACCGCTTCTTTTATATTTGTTAAATCTATTGTATGCTGTTGCAATTCTTTCTTTTTAGTTTTTGAATTTTTAGTCTCAGATTCTATGATAATTTGATAACCATCAAAACGGATTAATTTACCTTCTAATTTTTCTCCGTTGTTTAATGTTACTTTTAGGTCTCTACCTATATTTTTTGCATACTGGCGGGGTAAAATCAATGGATTATTCAAACCGGGAGAGCTTACTTCTAGTTCATAAGAAAAATCAACTATATCATATTCATCAAAATAAGCACCAATTTTTCTACTCAATAAACTACATTCTTGGATAGTAATTCCCGCATCAGTATCAACAAAAATTTGGATACTGCTTCTTGTAGAAATATTTACTTTAATACTTACTAGGAAAGCTTCTGGTAGAGCTTCCTGTATAATTTTTTCTACGATAGGTCGAATACTTTCTACGGTTACAGTCATGTTGCAAAAAACAAAAGAGGGAACCCCCTCTTTCCTTATTAAACGCAAAATTACAATTTTATTTGATATAAAAATACTTTTCAGAAAACTTTTAGTTCATTTTTTTATGTTTCCATCGTTTGTGGCTCCAAAGCCAATTTGCGGGTTGGTTTTGAATACTTTTTTCTAGGAAAAGAATAAAGGCTTGTACTAATTCATTATTTTTCAATTGAGAAGCATCGTGAGTAAAAATTTGATAGGGAGTATGATATTTACCTCTTGATTTTTTTAATACTTCTATAAAGATGACAGCCATTTTTCTTCGTTGAGCAATTTTTTCGTAAGCGTTAATAAAAGCGGTCTCCTGATGAAAAAAGGTTGTCCATATGCAATTTTGTGAACTGGCAGGGCTTTGGTCTCCAATAATAAGGGTCAGAGTGGGTTTATTCGTAGGTGGTTGGAGTAAAGTTCTTACCTGATTTGCTGGGACCATTTCTGCACCATATTTTCCCCTCAAATTTACAAGCCAAGCATCCAAATTTTTATTTTTAATTGGCATATATACTCCTTGCACGTGGAATTGGGTATTTCGGCTTAGTATCCACAGTCCCCATTCCCAATTAAATTGGTGCCCAAGCACCATTAAAACGGACTTTCCTTCTTTATATAAGCGATTAAGCTCTGATAAGTCAATTTCATAGTTTTTTTGTATGTAATCGTAGCTATTAGAAGCCATTAACAACATCTCCAAAAAAAAATCCGTCAGATTCTGATAAAATTGTGATTGTATTTTTTGAATTTCCTTATTTGAAAGTTGTGGGAAAGCATTTTTCAAATTTTCTTGTATAACCTTTTTTCTATAACGTACTACGTTAGACATAAACCATGCAATAAAATTGGATAAATTATAAAAAAAAGGTTTAGGAATTATGAATAAAAATTTGCTTAAAAGATTAAGCAAAAATGTCCATTGCATGGATTAAAAAGCATGCTTGAAAGTAGTTTTTTGTCCATTAGTTTCAAGGGTGAAGCTAATTAAATTAGGATTTTGGGTGTCAGGGGAGGCGACAATAGTAGCATTATTGCCGTTAGATAGAGAACCATGAAAAACGATGGAGTTTGAATTTGTATAAAGGCTATGGGTATCCACAGGGGAAGGAATAAAAGCGTGAATAAAAGACTGTTGAGGGTCGGTTAGATAAAAAGGAGTAAATGAAGGTAATCCTGACGTAATGAGAACTGACTTTTTGTCATCAGATTCTATAAAAAATTCCTTATTGAAGGTTAAATAATTATCAATTGAAAAAAATAAGGAAGCACCTGTACTAAAATCGGTAAATAATCTAATAGATTGATTGAATTCTGAGTAATTGACGAAATAAAATTGGGGGTTCTCATTTTTAGAAAGTATAGCTAAGGGAATAAATTTTTTTTCTTCGGCAGGTTTATAATATGCCTCCACTACTTCATTATGCGAAGCATTGAATTTTAATTTTAGTTCATGAGTTCGGGTACCTATTCTATTAACAAAGTATTCAAAACTAGGATCTCTTGTTTTTATAGTAGGATTATTAGAATTACAAGCTAAAAAAGAATATATTGCTCCGATTAGACAAAGTTTTTTTAATAAATTGTTAAAACACATTGTGTTGGGGATTGAATTGCAAATTTAAATAAGAATTCGTATATTTGCCGAAAAAAATGAACAAAAAAATCTTTCAATTCATATTAGTAATAATTACTTTTATTTTCTATGGGTTAAGTAATAGAGTAAATTTTAATAAAGAAAGCGTTATATGCACGGATAAGATAGAGTGGTATTCATTAGAAGAAGCCTCTAAAATTGCGGAGAAAACAGGAAAAAAGATTATTGTAGATGTATATACGAACTGGTGTGGTTGGTGCAAAATCATGGATCAAAAAACTTTTAGTAATCAGGAAGTCATAGAATACATTAAACAAAAGTATGTAGCAGTAAAATTAAATGCAGAAACCCAAGATAGTATAGTATATAAGGGAGTTAAATTTGGATATAATCCTCAGAAGCGAGCTAATCAATTGGCATATCTATTGCTGAATGGTAAGATGAGTTATCCTACTACTGTCATTTTAAATGAAAAATCTGAAATTTTGACACCGATTGCGGGTTTTATAGAACCCCAAGTGATGCTAAAAGTATTAAAGTACTACGGAGAAAACAAATTTTTGGAAATGAAGTGGGAAGATTACGAGAAAATGAATTAAATTGATTATTAAGATATGCAAGAAAATATTCATACACAAGAAAACAACATCCAAAACGAAGAAATTCAAAATTTAATAACAAAAGAATCCGTTTCCGAAGAAATTACTAATTCGCAGGTATCTGATACACAAACGGATAGTTCTGCAAACGAAAATTTACAAAAGATGCAACAATTAGAAACAGAATTGAACGAAACCAAAGAGCAACTGCTACGTTTAGCAGCAGATTTTGATAATTACAAAAAAAGGACGCTCAAAGAAAAAGCTGACATTATCACTTATGCGAATGAGGATTTAATTAAAGGCATATTACCGATTTTAGATGATTTTGATAGGACGCTTAAAGTGCTTCATACTTCTGATAATATTCAAGCCATAAAAGAGGGTATGGAACTGGTAGCTAAAAATTTATTTCATAATCTCTCTAAAAAAGGTTTAGAGTTAATTCCTGATTTAAATGAAGAATTTAATTCTGATTTACATGAAGCTATTGGTTCTTTACCAGTTGAGGAATCCCATAAAAAGAATAGGATTATTGAAGTAATAGAAACTGGTTATAAGTTTCAAGGTAAAGTCATTAGACACTCTAAAGTGATTGTAGGCGCATAAAACTATGGCAAAACGAGATTATTACGAAGTACTGGGGGTTTATAGAAATGCTTCTCAGGAAGAGATAAAAAAAGCTTATCGTAAGCTTGCTTTAAAATACCATCCTGACCAAAATCCCGGCAATAAAGAAGCAGAAGAAAAGTTTAAAGAGATTACTGAGGCGTATTCCGTACTCTCTGATGAAGAAAAAAGAGCGGCTTACGACCGTTATGGGCATGAAGGACTAAATGGCTTTCAAGGCGGTGGTGCAGATTTTAGTGATATTTTTTCACAGTTTTCGGATATCTTTGGCAGCGGATTTGAAAGTTTCTTTGGGGGAAGTTCAACAAACAGAAAAAGAGGACAACGTGGCAGTGATGTAAAGATTACTGTCAAATTGACATTAGAAGAGATTGCAACAGGTTGTGAAAAAAAAGTAAAATACAAAAAATTAGTTGAATGTGATGCTTGTCATGGTAAAGGAACCAACAACCCGGATGGCATCAAAATTTGCCCTACTTGTAATGGTACAGGAGAAATACGTAAAAGAGTTGGTGGCGGATTTTTTCAGCAGATTGTTGTTTCTACTTGTCCTACTTGTGGAGGTAGTGGTAAAATTATTACAGACCCATGTAAAAAATGTAAAGGAGATGGAAGAATCAAAGATGATGTTTTTCAGACCTTAAATATACCTGCGGGGGTTGTTGGAGGCATGCAATTACTTCAGAGAGGTGGCGGTGGAGTTGGAAAAGATGGAGGACCTAACGGCGATTTAATTATCCAAATTGAAGAACTACCGCATGAGCATTTTTCTCGCGAAGGTGACAATTTAATCTATGAATTAGCTATTAATATTGCTGATGCGGCTTTAGGAGCTACGGTGGAAGTACCTACCTTGGAAAGCAAAGCTAAATTTAAAATAGAGCCCGGAACACAATCTGGTAAAATCGTGCGATTAAAAGGAAAAGGTTTACCCAACTTAAACAAAAACTATACAGGAGATTTGTTAGTTCATATCAATGTATGGACTCCCCAAAATCTTACTAATGAAGAAAAAGCTATACTCGAAAAAATTAAAAATATGCCAGGTTTCAATCCAAATCCCGTTAAAAAAGAAAAAAATTTCTTCGAAAGAATGAAAGAATTCTTCAAGTAAAATTAATTCGTTGATATTAGCACAGATACAAAAAAATATAAAAAAAATTTTGATAATATAAAGTTTAAATTTAATTTTGCGTGACCTTTAAATATGCCCCGTTCGTCTAGAGGTTAGGACCCAAGATTTTCATTCTTGTAACAGGGGTTCGATTCCCCTACGGGGTACATAATAATAAAAAGTCTTACGCCCCGTTCGTCTAGAGGTTAGGACCCAAGATTTTCATTCTTGTAACAGGGGTTCGATTCCCCTACGGGGTACTCTAAATTGAACTACACTTCATCTCTCTAAATTTATAGTTTACAGAAAATTTTGAGAGCCTTCAAGAAATTTCCTTTAAATCAAATTGCATTTTGAAAAAGTTTATAATTTTACGGCTCATTTAATTGGAATAATGAAATTATCAAACGATTCACAAATGCAATATCCTAAAGGTCATCCAGATGGTCTATATTTACTTTTTTTCACAGAAATGTGGGAACGCTTCAGTTATTATGGTATGCGAGCAATTTTTACACTTTATTTACTCAATGCTCTCATGCTTAATAAGAGCCAAGCATCACAGATTTATGGCAGTTACACAGGGTTAGTGTATTTAACACCGTTGATTGGTGGTTATATATCAGACCGCTATTGGGGTAATCGCAAATCCATTTTGGTAGGAGGTTTGCTCATGGCTTTAGGACAATTTTGTATGTTCCTAAGCGCAAGTAACTATAGCCAATTTGAATTAGCTAATACTCTAATGCTCATTGGATTAGGTTGTTTAATTATGGGTAACGGTTTTTTTAAGCCCAATATATCTACTATGGTAGGAAGCCTTTATAGCCAAACAGATTCACGTAAAGATGCGGCTTTTACCATCTTCTATATGGGCATCAATTTAGGAGCTTTTTTCGCGCCGCTGGTATGCGGTTTTTTAGGAGAGCATTATGATTCAAATGGTAAAGCCCTACCTGAATATTTTAAGTGGGGATTTTTAGCCGCTTGTATTGGTATGTTGATTAGTATCATCTCTTTCGAATTATTAAAAAATAAATATCTAATTACTCCAACGGGGGAGCCCATTGGTAGTAAACCGAACCCCTCTAAATTCAAACAAAATCAAACGGATAATAGTGCGCACAAAGATAAAAGTATACTTCGTTTAGTTATATGGATTATTGGTTCTTTAATTTTATTTACTGCTCTTCCGTTGATACAAGGGGAGCCATTAGCTCAATTAGATTGGATTGGTATATTTATTTATTCTTTAACTTTGGCTGCGCCAGGTTCAATCATAACGGATCCCACTTTAACTAAAATTGAAAGGGAACGTATTTGGGTAATTTTCATTTCTGCGTTTTTTGTGATTGCCTTTTGGGCGGCTTTTGAACAAGCAGGAGCTTCTCTTACAGTTTTTGCAGCTGAACAAACCAATCGTAATCTATTTGGATGGGAAATGCCCGCTAGCTACTTCCAAAGCTTTAATGCAATTTTTATTGTTATTTTAGCTCCTGTTTTCTCCATAATTTGGCAAACACTTAATAAAAAAGGGCTGGAACCCTCCTCTCCGTTAAAACAGGCTTATGGACTTCTATTTTTAGCAATAGGTTATATCATCATAGCACTCGGCGTAAAAAATTTAGACCCTGCTGTAAAAGTAAGTATGCTTTGGCTTACTACATTATATTTATTACATACTATTGGAGAGCTTTGTTTATCTCCTATCGGACTTTCTATGGTAAATAAATTAGCCCCTGCTCGATTCGCTTCGCTACTTATGGGCGTTTGGTTTTTATCCACCGCTACCGCTAATAAACTAGCTGGTGTTTTTTCAGAATTATATCCCGACCCCTCTAACCCCCAAAAACCTGTACTTTTGGGTCTTCAAATTCATGACCTATACGACTTCTTTATGGTATTCGTTATTTTTTCTGGTTTAGCGGCTATTGTCATGTTTGCAATATCCAAAAAATTAACTCAAATGATGCACGAAAATTAAACTCCGAATCAGCCTACAATTTACTTGTGTTGTCAAGTAAGTTGTAGGTACTTATTTCTTCCACATAAAACTGTTCCTTCACCGCTACTACCGTCAGTAAATGCATATTAGGACGTGCTTGTAACGCTTTATCACTTTCGTAATATCCTAAAAGCTGTGTTTTCGCTTCCTGTTGTACCTTCTCTAACTCATGAGCTTGCTCTTTCTTCAAATACTTTAACTCTATCACATATTGATGATG
>CALLNY010000025.1 GCA_938005475.1 uncultured Bacteroidia bacterium
GATGTAGAAGACGAGATTATAGAATCTTTCAAACAAAAAGAAACAGAGATTGAAAAGGCGTTGGAAATAGCAGAACAAGAGCGAAAACGGGCAGAAGAGAAGGAAAAATTATTGGAAGAAGAACGAAAACGGGCAGAAGAAGAAAAGAAAAGAGCTGAAGAAAAAGAAAAATTGTTAGAAGAAGAACATTTAAAATTGATAGAAACTGCGAAGTTTTTGAAATCTTTAAATGTTGATATACAAACTATTGCAAAAAAAACAGGTTTGTCTGTGTCGGATATAGAAAAATTGTGATGATATAAAATAGTAAATCCCCCAAAAAACTGACCTGTTAAAAATTCTTGTCAATCTAACTTTTCTTTATTTTTGCATTATGCTGATTGCTAATCCCGTCTACGATGCCGTCTTTAAACACTTGATGCAAGACAAAAAAGTGCAAAAATCTTGCTTCAAGCTATCCTGACTTAATGAAGAAAGTATGCGTGATTACTTCATTTTTCAATAGTTCCTTACTTTGATTTTGGCAATCCCCTGCATTGGTGCTGCCCATTGGTATGGAAACGGTAACTAGTGTATCGGTACCAGGGGCAACACATTCCATGATGTAGTACGTATAATCGGTACAGCCTGCACAGTCTGGGTCGGCAGGTTCTTCAACGGTTTCCACCCATTTGTAAATAGCAGAAGCCGGAAGTTCTTTGGTCATAGAACTATCACGTAGCACATAACAACCCATGCAACAACTGTTCCATGTTTTCAGGATTACAAAGCGGTCGCCTTTTTTGAAAACATTTAATGTATCTTCTTTTAAAAAGGGCAGTCCGTGTAGTTTATCTTCTGCTTTAGGCTGCCAAGGTTTTTTTACCCAAATGATTGAAAGGAGTATTAAGAATACTCCTATGATACCAATAATCTTCAATTTTTTATTTATCATTATCACTATTTTTTATTCCTTACTAACCACCCTTGGTGCACCACTATCCACCCAGGTGGCAAACACTTCTGCAAGTTTATGCTCCTGCCCCATGTAAATAAACGGCTTTACTGAAACGTATTTTAAAAATTCCATCACATCGTTTTCGGTGGCTTGCTCCATCACGTCAAACAGCATTTTGCCTCTGTAAGGATTATCTTTACCTTGTATTAATCGGTTTTGTGCATCCTTTTGCTCATTCATGGCTGCACCCACTTTTCGTATTTCCTTAACCATGGAGGCAAGGCAGTCTTTCTGCCATGACGGTTTGGTCATTTCATACATACTGGAATAATAACCAAACAAGGTATATCCATCTTCTAAGGTTTGAAAATCAATCCCTTTGGAAATAATGTTGAAAAATACATTTTCCCTTAAAGTTTCGGTTGGAATTTTTACCGAAATCGCAACCATCAATTTCTCTTGGTTGGGATTTTGTTTGGCACGCTCGATGTAGGGCTTTATTTTTTCGAAGTCGGGAATGTTGAACTTCACATATTCTTTTTCAATATAATAATCCGCCTCATCTTTTTCCTTCGTAAAAACCGCTTCGCCCAAAGGAAAAGTTTTTTCGGCTTTTATTTCACTTTTATCATACGTTAGAAACACCACAGATGGCTTTAGCTTTATTCCTTGTCTGTGGGTAAAATAATGATATGTATTGGAAACCATCAGTGGCACCCCTGAATTTTTTAACTCAGCAAGATTGATTATGGGGACGAAGAAAACTGCTTCGGGATCGTCCCAGTATTCTATGCCTTTATTGCTGTTATAATACCCTCTATTACGACCGTCCCATCGATATTTTGCTTTAAATTCATCAGTAATGGGAGAAGATTCATCATTCATTCCCACTAATTCTTTTGGTAAACAACGTTTGCATGTTTTTTCAGAGTCCTTAAATAGTACTTCTCCTTTTTTATTGATTTTTTGCCAGAAGCCATCTATTTGCACCCAGGCACTTCCTTTATTAAATGGATAGGCTAAGTCATAGGTGTGCGGTAAAACTTGATTGCCTTTTTCATCAATATAAGTCCACTTACCATCATATACATCATAGCAATCTTCGTCGCAACCATAAGCCACAGCAGCCAGCCCATCGCTAAACCACTCAGCATGTTCATATTTAGGCGCTATCACTATTTTTTTATCAGGCGTACAATATCCCCACAATTCGCCGCTGCGGTAAGGGATGAGAGTTTGTGACAGGACAAAATGAAAATGTAATATGAAAATTAGCACTGAACTGAAAATTTTTCGTTTCATAAAACGTAATTTAACAATTGTAATGATTTTTTTAAGATAACGCAAAGTATACATATTCATATATTATTAATCCAAATTTAATGAAGTTACCCAATTTTGACAAAAAATTTTTTTAATTTTTTGGGTGGATAATCGTTAGTATTCCTTATTTCGATATTCAATGAAAGGATAATTTTTATTCATTTTTTCCCTATCTTTGCATTATGCTTATTGCCAATCCCATCTACGATGCCGTCTTTAAATACTTGATGCAAGACAAAAAAAGTGCTAAAATCTTGCTCCAAGCCATCCTTGAACTACCTATCCTTGATTTAGAACTTTCTTCCCAAGAATTTGCATCTGAAATTCAACACTTCTCTATTTTTCGTGTAGACTTTAAAGCTCGCATCAAAACCCATGACAACCAAGAAAAACTCATTCTCATTGAACTACAAAAAATCAAATTCAGTAACGATGATATCTTTCGTTTTAGAAA
>CALLNY010000026.1 GCA_938005475.1 uncultured Bacteroidia bacterium
GAAGAGGAAAAGAAACGAGCTGAAGAAGAAAAGAAACGGGCTGAAGATGCTAAACAAAAAATCATAGAATTAGCCAAATTGTTAAAGGAATTGAATATGCCTATTCAAGAAATTATCAATAGAACAGGTTTATCCGAGCAAGAAATCCAAAAATTATAAAATCAAAAAAATTTTTCTATTATAATTTTAGCCGCTTTTTGGGATGCTCCTTTACCTCCAATTTTTTCATGTAATAATTTAAGGTCTTGCTTAATAGCATCACGATAATATTTATCGTGAAGGATAGGGCTTAATGCGGTAATCATATCATCAGCATAGCATTCATGTTGAATAAGTTCTTTTACAGCAGGCTTATCTAAAATTAAGTTTACTAATGAAATATATTTAACTTTAATAAGCTGTTTAGCGAGATAATAGGAAAGTATATTACCTTTATAACATACTACCATAGGCACGCCAAATAAACCTGTTTCCAACGTAGCTGTCCCTGAAGTAACTAATGCAGCATCCGCAATATTTAAAAGTTCATAAGTTTTTTCTTTTATAATTTTAACATTTTGTTTACCAATTATTTTCATATAAAAATCTATAGAAATATGAGGGACAGCCGCCACAACGAACTGATAATTCGGAAAAGTAGGTATTACTTTCAGCATCTCTGATAACATCTCACGAATTTCCTGTTTTCGTGACCCAGGCAATAAAGCTATAATAGGTTTATCCTCACGTAAATGAAGTTTTTCTTTTAAGTTATTGGGTTGCCCGATGATGTCAGCAATTTCATCCATAAGGGGATGCCCTACATATTCTACATTCATATAACCTTCTTTTTGATAAAAATCCTTTTCAAAAGGTAAAATACAAAGCATCCAATCAATATACTTTTTAATTTGTTGTATACGACTTTTTTTCCAAGCCCAAATTTGTGGTGATATAAAATAAACAATAGGAATATTTAAACTTTTTATAAATTTAGCTAATCTTAAATTAAAACCAGGATAATCTACTAAAATAACTAAATCCGGTTGCCACTCTTGAATATCCTTTTTGATAGTTTTCATAATACGAAAAATAGTATGTAGATTACATAGCACTTCTGTGAAACCCATAAAGTGAGTATCTCGGATATGTTGGACAATTTCCATGCCTTGCTCCGCCAGTTTATCCCCTCCCATCCCCCTGAAAACAATATCTGATTGAAGAGATTTTAAATGTCTTACCAAATTGCTAGCGTGTAAATCCCCTGATGCTTCTCCGCTAACAATATAAACTTTTTTCATAGTTCTTTCCTAAGCCTCGCCACAGGTATATTCATTTGTTCACGATACTTTGCGATGGTTCTCCTCGCAATATCATAACCCCTCTCTCGCATGAGTTTTTCTAGTTTTTCATCTGAATAAGGTCTTGATTTATCTTCATTTTCAATAATTTCTTTAAGTACTTTTTTTACTTCTTTATTAGAAACCTCATCTCCTGAATCAGTCGTAATAGAGGAAGAAAAGAAAAATTTTAATTCATAGATACCAAAAGGAGTTTCTACGTATTTAGAATTCACAGAACGGCTTACGGTAGAAATATCCATTCCAATTTCATTAGCTATATCCTCTAAAATCATTGGTTTTAATTTAGACTCATCTCCATCGGACAAGAAAAAATCCTTTTGTTTATAGGCAATGGTCATCATAATCTTATAGAGCGTTGCGGCCCGTTGGCGAATAGCATCAATAAAAAATTTAGCGGAATCGTATTTGGATTTAATATATTGGTATGTTTCTTTTGCTTCATTGTAGTTCGAATTTTGATACTTTTCCAACATATCCATATAATTTTTATCCAACTTTAGATTCGGGGCATTTCCCTTATCTAATTTGATATGTATTTGATTATTGTCATCAATGGTTAATATAAAATCAGGAGTAATAGATAATATTTTAGTATCATATTGGGCTCCTGGTTTTTGATTTAAATGTTTAATTTCATGAATTGCGGCTTTAAGTTCTTCAGGAGAGATATTGAGTTTTTGTAAAATTTTATCATAATGTTTTTTAATCAATTCATCAAAATAATCCTTGATTATAAGATAAGCAGTTGAAATACTTTTATTTTTATAGAAGTCAGGATTTCGTTGCAATTGAATAAGTAAACATTCCCTTAAATCACGAGCCCCAATACCCGGCGGATCAAGAGATTGAATTTTCTTTAAAACGGATTCCACCTGCTCATCAGTAACCTGAATTTTGTAGTGATATATCAAGTAATCTGTAATAGATTCAATTGATATTGGCTCTTTTTCATGATTATCGGTATTTTTTTCTTTTCTTAAATATCCATCCTCATCCAATTCTCCAATTATTTCCTGCCCTATAAGGTATTCTAACTCACTTAACTCTAACATCCCTAGTTGATTCATCAAATCCTCATACATAGAATTTACTTGAACAATAGGTCTTTCATAACGATCTTCCTCATCATTATCTTCAAGATTGTAATCTCTGTAACTAGGCTCATCATGTTGATAAATATGCTCTTCTAAAGAAATTTCATTCTGATTTTGTATTTCATGAACAACTTCTTCACTTAATTTAGGAATTTTTGAGTCCTCTTCCAATTCATATTGTTGATTTTCATCAAAAACTTCCGTCAGATTCTCATCTTTTAATACTAAAATGGGATTCTCTTCGATTTCTTCTTTAATTCGCGACTCTAAAAGTACAGTGGGCAATTCCAATAATTTGATATATTGAATTTGCTGTGGTGATAACTTTTGTAATAACTTCTGACTTTGAGTTTGTCTAAGCATATTATTTTGAACAATTGATGAAATTAAAAGCAAATTTAATATTTATCTTGAAATAAAAAATATTTTTTTAATAACCACTTACTTTAATCCTTAAATTATTTTTCCAAAACAAAAAACATTTCAATGCAACTTTTTTACTTCAATAAACTTTTGTTGTAACTTTACGAAGTTTTTTGAAGAAGTCTAAATGCAGAGTTACGCAGAATTTTTAGATTTGAGTGTAGGTTTCCCACAAGATGGTTTTGAGGTAGTAGATGATGAACTATACTTTCACGATATCAACCTAATGGAATTAGTGGAAACCTTCGGCACTCCACTTCGCTTTACTTATATGCCTATCATTTCCAAAAAAATCCAACAAGCTAAGTTAATGTTTCAACAAGCCATGCTAAAACATAATTATAGAGGTACTTACAAGTATGCCTACTGCACGAAGAGTTCTCATTTTAAGCATGTACTAGAAGAAGCTTTAAAAAATGATATCCACCTTGAAACTTCATCAGCCTTTGATATGCCCATTATTGAACACCTTGAAAAAAAGGGAATGATTACAAAAGATATTTTTATTCTTTGTAATGGCTTTAAAAAACACATGTACATGCAATATATCGTTGACCTTCTCCATGACGGTTTCCATAATCTTATTCCTATTTTAGATAACAAAGAAGAGTTTAATTTTTATAACAACGAATTAGAGGTCACTTGTAAGTTGGGAATTAGAATTGCCACCGAAGAAAAGCCTGATTTCCCCTTTTATACTTCCAGATTAGGAATTCGTTATGAAGATATTATTGATTTTTATAATAATCGTATTAAAAATAACCCTAATTTTAAGTTAGTTTTGCTACATTTTTTTGTTAATTCAGGAATTCGAGATACTCCTTACTACTGGAACGAACTTGAAAAAAATGTAGAACTTTACTGTAAATTAAAAAAAGTAAATCCGGATTTACAATACCTAGACATTGGAGGAGGCCTCCCCTTTAAAGACTCCCTTACCTTTGACTACGATTATGAATATATGACCAGTGAAATCATTAACCGTATCAAACAAATATGTACAGAAAATCAGGTAGAAGAGCCTGACCTCATTACAGAATTTGGTTCTTATACCGTTGCAGAAAGTGGTGGTACGCTCTTTAAAGTAATCGGTAGAAAACAACAAAATGACCGCGAAAAATGGCTAATGTTAGATGGAAGTTTAATGACTACTCTACCCGATATATGGGCACTAGGACAACGTTTTATTCTGCTTCCGCTGAATAACTGGGACGAAACCTATGAAAGAGTAAATATTGGTGGGCTAACCTGTGACTCCCTAGATTACTACAATAACGATGCCCACATCAATTCGATTTTTATGCCTAAAACCCGAAAACTCCAGTATATTGGTTTCTTTCATACAGGAGCCTACCAAGAAACCTTATCAGGAACTGGTGGTATTCACCATTGTTTAATGCCTACCCCTAGACATGTTCTCATCCGAAAAAATAGAGATGAAACACTGTCTTATGATATTAAAGACGAAGAACAAAATTCTAAACAAGTTTTAAAGATTTTAGGTTACAACGTTTAACCCTTGAAATATTTCGCTTTTGTATGGCTAATTATTTTAGCTTCATGGGCTTTACTTGGCTACTGGATTACGCCTGATAATACCCATCTAGCTTCTCAACAATTTCCTAATCTAACACAAAAACCTCCTTTTTATTCTAATTATTTAGCTATCGCTAAACAACAATATTCCTCTCCATGGAGTGTATTAGCCCATGGAAAAAATCCCTCTGAAATTTGGGTACTTAATCAACAAAAACCCTTTCAAGTTTTAAATCAAGATACCATCTTACTCTTTTTAACTGATGGTGAAACCCTCAAAATAGCTAATAATCAATTAGAATATCAAAAACCTATCTTATTTACTTTTTATTTAGGAACAGACCCCTTAGGAAGAGATATATTAAGCCGTTTAATCATTGGAACTCGTTTTTCTCTATCCATTTCACTCATAGCCATCCTATTAACCATTTTTATAGGAACTACTCTAGGTTTAATCGCAGGATTTTACGAAGGTTTTTGGGATAACTCAATAAGCTGGCTTATGAATGTTTTTTGGGCTTTACCTTCCTCTCTACTAGCAATTGGTATTGCTTATGCTATAGGAAAAGGTTTCTTTACTATCATCATTGCTATAAGTGCGGTACTATGGATTGATATTGCTAGAATTGTACGTTTAGAGACCCTAAAAATCAAACAAAAAGAATTTATTAAAGTCGCTAATACATTGGGATTTAATTCTTTACGAATTATTTTTATACACATTCTGCCTAATTTAACTACCCCCATATTAGTCATTAGTTTCTCTTCTTTCACTACTGCCTTAATTTTAGAGGGTAGTTTAAGTTTTTTAGGATTAGGAATTACACCTCCTGCACCTTCTTGGGGTACTTTAATTTTTGACGGTTTCTATTACATAGCTTTAAGCTCCGGAAAATGGCTCCTTTTTGCACCAGCCATCTGTTTACTATTAACCGTCCTAACCATGCAGTATCTTGCTACCCAATGGAAAAATAATAGTAATTCTTAATAAAAATCCTAATAATTTAAGCTTATAATTTCTATAAAAAAAGCCAATACCCTATATGATATTGGCTCCTCCAATGAATTATGCGTAAAATCACTGATTGTTAATATTTTCTTCACTTGTAGCTTCTTTCGTTTCAGAAACATTATCTACTACTTCATTGACAGTTCTATTATCCGTAGATTTTTTTCTTCTTCTACGACCAGATTTTTTATCTTTTGAAGCAGTATCTTTTTGGTAATATTCATTAAAATCTACTAATTCTATTAAAGCCATCTCCGCAGAGTCACTTTTACGAGGGCCTAATTTGAGTATGCGAGTATAACCACCTGGTCTATCCATGATTGCAGGTGCGACAGTTCCAAACAGCTCCTTAACAGCATACTTATTTTTTAGATAACTAAAAACAATTCGCCGGGAATGAGTGACATCATTTTTAGATTTTGTGATTAACGGTTCAACATACCTTCTAAGAACTTTTGCTTTCGCAAGCGTTGTAATAATTCTTTTATGTTGAATCAGAGCGCAAGCCATGTTCGAAAGCATAGCTTTTACATGACTACTAGATTTTCCTAAATGTTTAACTTTATTTCTATGTCTCATTATTCTTCGTCGAGTTTATACTTTGATACATCCATACCGAAACTTAAACCTTTGCTGGCAACCAGTTCTTCTAGTTCAGCCAAAGATTTTTTACCAAAATTCCTAAATTTAAGCATATCTCCAATTTGATAGCTAACAAGTTCACCTAAAATTTTAATATCCGCCGCTTTTAAGCAATTATAGGCACGCACGGATAAATCTAATTCATTAAGCGGAGTTTTCAATAATTTTCTCATTGCAAGATAGTTCTCATCTACTTCTTTACGGGGAACAGGTGTTTCAGCCTTTAATTGGAAAGTAGAATCTGAGAACAAAATGAAATGTTTAATCAGAATATTAGCCGCTTCTTTGAGTGCAGTTTCAGGGTCTATTGTACCGTCTGTTTCTACATCGATAATCAATTGTTCATAATCCGTTTTTTGCTCTACCCTCGTATTCTGAACTACATACTTCACATTCTTAATAGGAGTAAAAATAGAATCTATTGGAATTTCACCAAAAACAGTATCCTTATGCTTATTCTCTTCCGCAGGAACATATCCTCTCCCTTTGCCAATATTGAGTTCAATATCAAACTGAAGGTCATTAGAAAAATGACAGATCACATGTTCAGGATTGGTTATTTCAAAGGCATTAGTTGATTTTGCTATATCCTCAGCCGTAAAAACTTTTTTATTTTTGACAGAAACAAAAATTTTGTGTTCTCCATCAACAATTTTTTTGAATCGAACGCCTTTTAAATTCAGTACAATATTAACGACATCTTCTATGACCCCATCAATAGCACTAAACTCATGGTCTATCCCTGGGATTCTTATAGAAGTTATCGCATAACCCTCTAAAGAAGATAGTAATACACGTCTCAAAGCATTGCCTATTGTTACACCATAGCCTGGCTCGAGAGGTTTAAACATAAAACGTCCAAAAAAATCACCATTTTTTTCCATGGTAACTTTTTCCGGAATTTGAAAATGTAATAGCGCCATTTTCTTAATATTTTACTTAGAGTATAACTCAACAATTAACTGCTCTTTAATATTTTCAGGAATATCTTCTCGTTCAGGATAATGTAAAAATTTCCCGCGCAAATTCGCTTTATCTACTTCTATCCAACTATATTTGGGATTTCTTGAACTAATAGACTGATTGATTACTTCTAATGATTTGCTTCTTTCTCTTATTTCCACTATATCACCAGGTTTTAACTGGTAAGAAGGGATATTAACAGGAGAACCATTTACAAGCACATGCTTATGTAGTACTAGTTGTCTTGCACCTCTTCTGGTTGGAGAGAACCCCATTCTATATACCGTGTTATCTAATCTAGATTCTAATAATTGAAGTAAAACAGTTCCTGTAACCCCTTTTATTTTAGTAGCTTTTACAAAAAGATTAGCAAACTGTCTTTCAAGAATTCCGTAGATAGCTTTTGCTTTTTGTTTCTCCATTAACTGGATAGCATAGTTTGATAACTTGCCGCGTTTATTTTTTCCATGTTGACCGGGAGCATAATTTTTGCGGTCAAAAGCTTTACTATGCCCAAAAATAGGATCTCTAAATTTTCTTGCAATTTTTTGTTTGGGACCTCTATATCTTGCCATACAATAACTACTTTTTAAACTCTTCTACGTTTTGGAGGTCTACATCCGTTATGCGGTAACGGAGTAATATCTTGAATTAACGTTATATCAATCCCACAAGCATTAATAGCCCGTATTGCAGATTCTCTGCCAGAGCCTGTTCCTTTCACAAATACCTCTACCTTTCTCAGACCTAAATCATAGGCTTCTTTTGCACATTGGGTTGCCGCAACTTGTGCAGCATAGGGTGTGTTCTTTTTAGAACCCCTAAAACCTGCTTTCCCAGCAGAAGACCAACTAATCACATTACCAGCACCATCAGTTAAAGTAATGATGATATTATTAAACGATGCTGATATATGGGCTTGCCCATTGGGTTCTACTTTAATTTTTTTCTTAACTTTTACTGTTTTTGCCATAAACTTTAATTATTTTTTAGCCGCCGCTTTTTTCTTATTTGCTACAGTTTTTCTTTTTCCTTTTCTTGTTCTAGCATTCGTACGTGTTCTTTGCCCTCGTACGGGAAGTCCTTTTCTATGCCGCAAACCACGATAGCATGCAATATCCATCAATCTTTTGATGTTTAATTGAATTTCTCCCCTTAATGCTCCTTCCACTTTGTATTTATCAGCAATGATTGCACGAATCGCTGCTGCTTCTTCATCTGTCCATTCACCGACCTTCTTATTTTTATCTACACCTGCCTCAGCCAATATCTTATTTGCTGTAGGCCGCCCAATCCCGTAAATATAGGTCAAACCTATTTCTCCTCTTTTATTTTTGGGTAAATCTACTCCTGCTATACGCGCCATATTATTCTATCCTTGACGTTGTTTATATTTTGGATTTTTCTTGTTAATAATATAAATACGACCTTTGCGTTTCACTACTTTGCATTCCGCACTACGCTTCTTTACACTTGCTCTTACTTTCATCTCTCTTGCAGTTTTTTATTTATAACGATATGTTATCCTTCCTTTCGTTAAATCATATGGAGACATTTCAAGACTTACTTTATCTCCAGGCAATATTTTGATATAATTCATTCGCATTTTTCCTGATATGTAGGCAATAATTTCATGCCCATTCTCTAACTCTACTCGAAACATCGCATTCGGTAATGCTTCTATTATCGTACCATCTACTTTAAATGACTGCTGTTTTGCCATTTTTTATAAATTCAAATGTTGTTAATTTTTCTGCTTTCCCTTTTCTTACGACTACAGTATGCTCAAAATGAGCCGAAGGTAACTTATCAGCCGTTCTCAATGACCAACCGTCTTGGTCTAATAATAGCTTCCTAGTACCCATGTTAATCATAGGTTCTATCGCTATTACTAAACCCTCTACTAATACCATACCTCTCCCACGACCTCCATAATTCGGTACTTCTGGAGCCTCATGCAGAGACCTTCCTACTCCATGTCCCACCAACTCCCTTACCACTCCATAACCATGCTTCTCCGCATGAACTTGTACCGCATATCCTATATCACCAACTCTATTTCCATGGACTGCCTTCTCTATACCTAATTCCAAACATTCATATGTAACCGATAATAACTGCATCACCTCTGGCTTTAATTCCCCAACAGAAAAAGTATAGGCAGAATCACCAAAGTAACCATTCAATTTTACTCCACAATCTATAGAAACCACATCTCCCTCCTTTAAGATACAATCCTTCTTTGGCATACCATGAACTACATATTCATTTACAGATACACAAAGAGTATACGGATATGCCGTTTTACTAGAATGTGGTTTATAATTCAAAAATGCAGGCTCTGCATGATGATCTTTTATGTATGTGTACGCAATCTCATCTAAACGAAGTGTTGATATTCCCGGTTGTATGTAATTGCTTAATTCACCAAGTACCTTAGAAACTAACTGATTACTTAATCGCATTAGTTCTATTTCTTCCTCCGTTTTTATAATTGCCTTTGATTTACTCATGCAGTTACTCTAGATTTTAAATTAGATGCAACAAATTTTGTGGATTGTGTCTCTTTTTTGGCAATAATACCTTCTTTGTTATTCGATAACAAATAACTATCTATTTGGTTTATCGTCTCTAAAACAACAGAAATCATAATCAATAAACTAGTACCCCCAAAAAATTGCGCAAACTGTGATGAAACCCCCAAATTTACAACTATTGTTGGCAATATTGCTACAAAAGCTAAAAATAAAGCACCAGGTAACGTAATTCTTGATAAAATAGAATCAATAAAATTTGCAGTTTCTTTCCCTTGCTTAATCCCTGGAATAAATCCATTATTAGTCTTAAGGTTTTCCGCAATTTTATTAGAGTCTATTACTATGGTATTGTAAAAATAGGTAAATACTATAATCAAAAATATAAATATTAAATTATAAATAATACTGTTAGGATTGTTTAAACTGCTTCCCGTTGCTATCCAAAAATCACTATCTTGAAAAAATAGAGATATTTGTGCAGGAATAAACATGATGGCTTGCGCAAAGATGATAGGCATTACACCAGCAGAATTTACCTTTAATGGAATACTACTTTTTATTGTATTCATCATGCCTCCGGCTACTTTTCCTCCACCAACCATTCTTTTCGCATAATTTATAGGAATATTTCTAGTGCCTTGCGTTAGTAGTATTACACCCATTGTAACAATCCCTAAAGCAATCAATTCCGCATAAAATAGCATGATTGGACTAGATTTAATCTCATTTAGCATAGCAATAGGTAACTCTGATATGATACCAACTGCAATAATCAAACTTACACCATTACCAATCCCATTGTCTGTAATTCTTTCTCCTAACCAAACTAAAAACATTGTACCCGCTACCATGCAAAAAACAGTGGTTAATATGAACGTAAAACCACTTATGTAAATAGCAGAAGGGTACTGCGTTTGAAGATTGATTGCCGCCGCAATGGATTGAAACAAAGTTATGCCTATGGTCGCTAAACGAGTATATTGATTTATCTTTCTTTGTCCATTTTCTTGTTCTTGTAATTTTCTTAAACTTGGTAGCGCTGTTGCCATTAACTGCATGATAATAGATGCAGAAATATATGGCATAATACCAAGAGAAAATATAGAACCTCTCGCAAATGCCCCACCAACAAAAGTATTCAATAACCCTAATATGCCTTCCCCTTGAGACATATTAAACAATGCCATCAAAGTAGAAGAATCTACACCAGGTAATATCACAAAAGAACCAAACCTAAACACTGCTAACAACATCAGTGTATAGATTATTCTTTGCTTTAAATCTGGAATACTTTTAATATCCTTATATATACTAACAATTTTCATTGTTTATCTCGATTACTTTGCCTTGACTATTTTCTATAGCCATTTTTGCAGTTTCGCTAAATTTATTAGCAGTTACTGAAATCGCGTGTTTTAGTTCCCCCTTCCCCAAAATTTTTATAGGTTTTTCTAATTTCTTAATAACCCCATTTAATTTTAATATTTCAGGAGTAATTTCTTTTATTCCTTTCTCCGCTAAAGTATTTAATTGATCAATATTCACAATTTGGTATTCAACTTTATGAATATTATTAAAACCAAATTTTGGTATTCTTCGCGAAATAGGCATTTGACCACCTTCAAAGTAAGCTTTAAACTTGTACCCAGAGCGAGACTGCCCACCTTTATGCCCACGTGTGGAAGTTCCTCCTTTACCAGAGCCCTGTCCCCTCCCAATTCTTTTGGATTTTTTTACAGAACCCTCAGCAGGTCTTAAATTATTTAAACTTAATGTTTTCATTTTTCATTAACCTCCTCTACTTTCACTAAATGGCTAACTTTCTTTATCATACCCAATATACAAGCATTTAAATTAAAAATCTTTTCTTGATTGATTTTTCTTAAACCTAATGCCTCCATCACTCTTTTTTGCTTCATCGGCACTTTTATAGTACTTTTAACTTGCTTGACTTTAACTTTTACCATGACCCCTAACCTTTAAATACCTTAAAAACTTTAATATTTCTTAATCTTGCAACATGAGCTGGATCTTTTAGTAAAGCTAAGGCTTTTACCGTCGCTTTTACTACATTATGAGGATTGGAAGAGCCTATAGATTTTCCTAACACATCTTTCACACCAGCACTTTCTAAAACAGCACGCATAGCACCCCCCGCTAATACCCCTGTACCAGGTGCCGCAGGCTTCAAAATAATTTTAGCCGCTTTGTACTTGACTATTATATCATGAGGTATCGTACCATTATGAATATTTACCTTAACAAGATTCTTTTTGGCATCTTCAACCCCTTTAGCTATGGCATTCGTAACCTCCAACGCTTTCCCCAATCCATATCCCACTACGCCATTATTATTCCCTACTACTACCACCGCACTGAAACTGAACCTCCTTCCCCCTTTTACTACTTTAGTAACCCGTTTTACTGCAACTAATCTATCTTGCAACTCAGCATCTGCTGAACGAACTCTTTTTGCTTGAAAATTTAAAACCATAATCTAAAATTTTAATCCTCCTTCTCTTGCCCCGTCAGCTAATGCTTTTACACGACCATGATAGGAATATCCATTTCTATCAAATACTACTTCATTTATCCCTGCTTGCAACGCTTTCTCTGCAAGCTTTTTCCCTACTAATCTACTAATCTCAGTCTTAGGCAACTTCTCGTTAATTAACGCTTTATTTCTTGATGAAAAGCCTACTAATGTCTTGCCTTGAACATCATCTATGATTTGTGCATAGATAGACGTATTACTTCTAAATACAGATAACCTCGGCCTTTGAGGAGTACCCAATATTTTTTTCTTTAATCCTTTTTTTATTCTTAATCTGCGTAAAACCCTTGGATCTTTTATCTTTTTCATCATTTCTTACCTTTTCCTGCTGATTTACCTGCTTTTCTTACTATATATTCACCTATAATTCTTATCCCTTTTCCTTTGTAAGGCTCAGGCCCTCTTATGGATTTTATCTTCGCAGCTACCTGACCCAATAATTGTTTATCTATACTCGTTAAAGTAATAGAAGGATTTGAGCCCTTAACAGTCTCCGTTTTCACTTGTACCTCCTTTGGAACAATAAAATATACTCCGTGCGAATATCCAATAGATATCTCTAATACTTGCCCTTTTGAATCTACTTTATATCCAACACCCACTAACTCTAAACGTTTCGTGTAACCCTGCGTAACCCCTATTATCATATTATTTACTAATGCACGATAAAGACCATGCAACGCTCTTTCTCTTTTGTCATCACTTGAACGCTCAAATGTTATTAAACCGTCTTTTAATGATACTTTAATTGACGGATCATAATCTTGAACTAACTGACCCTTAGGACCTTGCACTTTAATTTGTGTTTGAGTAATATCTACTCTAACTCCGCTTGGTATAGTTATGGGTTTCTTTCCTACTCTTGACATAGCTCTATTTTAATAAACATAACAAATTATCTCACCGCCTACATTTAACTCTCTCGCTTTTTTATCTGTCATAACTCCCTTTGGGGTAGATAAAATGGCTATCCCTAAACCATTCATTACATATGGAATAGAATCTACACCAGTATATCTCCTTAATCCCGGCTTACTTACTCTCACTATCTCGGTGATAGCAGGTTCCTTCGTCTGCGAATCATAACGAAGCGCAATTTTAATCGTTCTCATAGGACCATCCTCAAACACTCTAAAATTCGCAATATACCCCTGATCTTTTAAAACTTCTAATATAGACACTTTAAATTTCGAATAAGGCACTTCTACAAATCTATGCTTTACTCTACTTGCATTTCTAATCCTAGTTAGAAGATCGGATATCGTATCTGTATACATCTCTACTATATTTTTTATTTACCAACTCGCTTTTTTAACACCAGGAATTTTACCTTCCAACGCTAACTCTCTAAACTTAATTCGGCATAATCCAAACTTACGTATATAACCCCGCGGTCTCCCTGTTAGTTTGCACCGATTTCTTAAACGAACAGGTGAAGAATCCCTTGGTAATTTTTGTAACAAGAGCCATTCTCCTGTTTCTTTAAGTTTTTTTCTCTTTTCTGCGTATTTCGCAACTAATTTTTCTCTTTTTAGTTGTCTTGCTATGACGGATTTCTTTGACATTGCTAACTATTTTGTTTTAAATGGCATCCCAAACTCTTTTAATAACTCCATCGCATCTTTATCTTCCTTGGAAGTTGTAACAATAGTTATATCTAACCCCGATATCTTGCTAATTTTATCCACATCGATTTCCGGGAAAATAATTTGCTCCTTGACACCCATTGTAAAATTCCCTCTACCATCAAAGCCTTTTAAAGGAAGACCTCTAAAATCTCTTGTCCTAGGTATAGCTACTACAATTAGACGCTCTAAAAATTCATACATTCTATCACCTCGCAACGTAACTTTGCATCCAATAGGATAACCTTTTCGCAACTTAAAATTAGAAATATCTTTCTTAGCTTTAGTTACTACTGCCTTCTGCCCCGCAATAAGTGTAAACTCTTGAACAGAATTCTCTATTTGTTTTTTATCTTGGATAGCTTCTCCTATTCCTCTTGATAAAACAATTTTCTCTAATCGGGGTACCTGCATAATAGACTTATATCCAAATTTTTGCATAAGTGCAGGCACTATCCTTTCTAAGTATTCTCTTTTTAAATTAGGTACGTATTTCTTCTCCATTATTTCTTAGCAGCTTTAACGAAAACCCTTTCTCCATTTACTCTTCTTATTCTCGAAGCAACCCCAGTTGCAGGGTTTACTAACATCAATTTACATACATAAATTGGAGCTTCTCTTTCAATAATTTGACCTTTCGCACCTCTCTCCATTGGCTTTTGACGCTTCTTTATTATATTTACGCCCTCTACAATGGCTTTTCGAGTCTTTGGAAATACCTTTAATACTTGACCTACTTTGCCTTTATCGTCACCAGATAACACTTTTACCGTATCTCCTTTTTTTATGTGTAACTTGATAACTTTATTCCTTTTTTCCATACCACAAAATTACAAAACTTCTGGTGCTAATGTAATAATTCTTGTAAATTGTTTTTCCCTTAATTCTCTCGCAACAGGACCAAATATACGAGTCCCCCTTGGCTCTCCTGCATTATTTAAAATAACCGCCGCATTGTCATCAAAACGTATATAAGAACCGTCTTTTCTTCTTATTTCTTTTTTGGTTCTTACTATAACTGCTTTAACTACATCCCCTTTTTTTACTGTACCGTTTGGAACTGCCGATTTAACTGAACATACAATAACGTCCCCAACTGTACCATACTTCTTCCGAGAACCTCCTAATACTCGAATACAAAGTAATTCCTTTGCTCCACTGTTGTCCGCAACATTCAGTCTCGTTTCTTGTTGTATCATATCCTATTTCGCTCTTTCTATTATCTCAACTAATCTCCAACGTTTCGTCTTACTTAATGGCCGAGTCTCCATAATTCGAACTATATCCCCTACCTGTGCTTCATTCCTCTCATCATGCACCGCAAATCTCGTTGACCTAACTAAAAACTTACCATATATCGGATGTTTTACTCTTCTCCTCACTGAAACAATGATGGTTTTTTGCATCTTTGTACTGGATACAATCCCTACACGCTCTTTCCTTTTATTTCTTATTACCTTGGCCTCAGAACTTAAATTTTCCATAACATCAACCTTGCTTTAATTTTTGGCTATATATTGTTTTTAATCTTGCAATCGTTCTTTTTATGTATCTAATTTTAGCAGGGTTTTCAACACGTGAAATCACATTATTATAACGCAAAGATTCCAACCTTGCCTCTTCCTCTATGATTGTCGCTTTTAACTCTTCTAAATTAAGTTCCTTGATTTTGTCTAACTCCATATGCTTATCCCATTAAATCCTGACGAACAACAAACCGTGTTTTACAAGGTAACTTTTGAGAAGCTAACCTCAAAGCCTCTGCAGCTCTCTCCTCACTTACCCCATCTATTTCAAACAATATAGTACCCGGCTTCACAACAGCCGCCCAATACTCTGGAGATCCTTTCCCCTTACCCATACGAACCTCCGCAGGTTTCTTTGTAATCGGTTTATCCGGAAATATCCTAATCCATACCTGACCCTCTCGTTTTAAATAACGTGTCAACGCAACTCGTGCAGCCTCAATTTGACGACTCGTTATCCATATCGCATCTAAAGATTTTACTGCATAAGACCCAAATGATATCAAATGACCTCTTGTCGCATTTCCTTTTATTCTTCCTTTCTGTACTTTTCTATGTTTTGTTCTTTTTGGTAATAACATAAAACCTCCTCAATTATTTTTTTCTCTTTTTACTACGCTTACCAGAATCATTTAACTTATTATTTTTAAAACGACTATCACTCCCCTTAGCTCCACCAGCCAAATTACTCATAGAAGTTCCAGAAGCTCCTGCCATAGTAGAATCCGATGCTAAATCAGGCTTATGATATATCATCCCCCTAAATATCCATACCTTTACACCTATCTTACCATATATCGTTAAGGCTTCCTGTATAGAATAATCTATATCTGCTCGTAAGGTTTGCAAAGGTATTTGACCTTCCTTATACATTTCAGACCTTGCCATCTCTACGCCACCTAATCTGCCCGAGCATATTATTTTTATGCCCTTAGCTCCCATCTTCATTGATGATTGAATCGCAGACTTCATCGCTCTCCTAAACGATATACGACCCTCCAATTGTTGGCAAATATTTTGCGCAACCAATTTCGCATCTAACTCAGGTCGCTTAATCTCATAAATATTGATTTGAACATCCTTTTGCGTGATTTTCTTAATCTCTTCTTTTAATTTATCTACCTCTGAACCTCCCTTACCTATAATAATTCCTGGCCTTGAAGTATGAATAGTTATTATGACTCTTTTTAAGGTCCTTTCTATAACAATTTTAGAAATACCTCCTCTTTGAATTTTACGCTCAATATAGTCACGAATTTTAATATCTTCTATTAACTTATCGGCAAAATTCTTACCACCGTACCAATTAGATTCCCAGCCCCTAATGATACCTAATCTTAAACCTATTGGATGTGTTTTCTGTCCCACTTTTTTACTCTTGCGTTGATGGTTTTGTGTCTAATATTATTCTAACGTGATTCGATCTTTTTCTTATTCTGTAAGCTCTTCCCTGCGGCGCAGGTTGAACTCTTTTTAACATTCTCCCTCCATCCACCGTAATAGATTTAATGTATACATCATTATAATCTAAACGTTGCCCAGTACGTTCTTGCCAATTACTTATTGCACTTAACAGTAGTTTCCTCATGGGAACTGACGCCCATTTTGTACACAATTTAAGATGTATTAACGCCTTCTCAACATTCATTCCACGAATCATGTCTGCTACATATCGCATCTTCCTGGGTGATGTCGGATAATTTTTTAAACTTGCTCCAATTTGACTTTGTCTCGCCAACTTCCTTTTATACTGTCTCGCCTTGGACTTTTTTATAGGCTTTGTAGAGTTACCTGTTTGCTTATCCAAAGCTATCTTTTCTTTTTTGGTTAATCTCCTTGCTTCCATCTACTTTTTCCCTTTATCTTTTTGACCTGCATGACCCCTAAATATACGTGTTGGAACAAATTCCCCCAATTTATGACCTACCATATTCTCTGTTATTAATATCGGAACAAACGTTTTCCCGTTATGTACCGCTATAACGTGCCCCACAAAATCAGGCGTTATCATTGACCTCCTTGCCCAAGTTTTGATGGTCTCTTTTCTATTGGACTCATTTAACTTTAATATTTTTTTCTCTAAATTCAAATCTATAAATGGACCTTTTTTTAGTGACCTTGGCATAACTCTAACTATTTTTTAGACCTAGATATAATTAGTGCAGACGACTTTTTATTCTTTTTTCTTGTTTTATATCCCTTAGCAGGAATACCTTTTCTAGAGCGAGGATGACCTCCCGATGCTCTTCCTTCTCCACCTCCCATAGGATGATCCACAGGATTCATAGCTACTCCTCTTACCCGTGGTCTTCTCCCTAACCATCTATTACGACCCGCTTTTCCTATTACCACATTAAAATGGTCTGAATTCCCTACCGTTCCTATTGTAGCCATACACTCCGCTAAAATTTTCCTAACCTCCCCTGAAGGCATACGTAATATTGCATACTTACCTTCTTTCCCTGTTAATTGTGCATAACTGCCCGCTGAACGTGCTAATTGACCTCCTTTGCCAGGGGTCATTTCTATATTATGGATAAGAGAACCTAATGGAATGTTTTTTAATTTCATCGCATTTCCTACAACAGGTTCTACTTCTACGCCCGATATAACCGTCTGTCCAACTTTTATTTTATCAGGTGCAATAATATATCTTTTCTCTCCATCTTGATATTCCAAAAGCGCTATATTCGCAGTCCTATTCGGATCATATTCTATTGCTTTTACAATGGCTGGAACATCAAATTTATCTCGCTTAAAATCTATAATTCTATATCTCCTCTTGTGACCACCGCCTATATAACGCATGGTCATCTTTCCTTGATTATTTCTTCCCCCGGATTTTTTTAATGGAGCTAACAACGATTTCTCTGGCTTAGATTTCGTTATTTCACTGAAATCCAACACAGAACGATGCCTCATTCCCGCTGTTACTGGTTTTAACTTTTTAATTCCCATCTCACTTAATATTATACATTTTCAAAAAAATTAATCTCCTGCCCTTCTCTTAACGTAATATATGCTTTCTTTCTATGATTTTTTCTGCCCTCTAAAATGCCCGTCTTCGTGTATCTAACCTTTTTCTTCCCCATCAATCTAGAAGTCCTCACTGATACAACATTTACTCCATACATCTTCTCTATAATATCTTTTATCTGAGGCTTAGTTGCATCTATATGAACCGAAAAAACATATTGCTTCTGTTTATTTCTTTCATTGATTTTAGTAGTAGCCTCAGTAAATATGGGTGCTATGACAATCGTTTTCATTTTAAAATTTTTGATTAATTTGTTCCACCGCAGACTCAACTATTACTAATTTTTCGCAATTCACAATTTGGTAAGTATTTAAATCCCATACTCTATTCAACTCCACATTAGGAAGATTCCTTCCTGACAAATAAACATTATCTTTAGAATCGGTATTCGTTAGAACGAAAAGTACTTTATGGTTCTGTATCCCTAAATTCATTAAAATTTGAACAAATGACTTTGTCTTGGGTGCATTGAAAGTGAAATTTTCCAATACTACTATATCATTATCTTTTAACTTGGCGGAAAGGGCTGACCTTCTCGCTAATCTTTTTACTTTCTCATTTAACTTTTGTGTGTAATCTCTTGGTTGTGGACCAAAGACCGTTCCACCGTGTCTCCACAAAGGGCTTCTTTTATGACCCGCTCGTGCATTGCCTGTACCCTTTTGTTTCCATGGCTTTTTCGTTGAACCTGCAACTTCTCCCCTAGATTTTGTTTTATGTGTTCCCTGGCGTTGATTGGCTAAATATTGCTTTACCGCCAAATAAACAGCATGTGTGTGGATATCAACCTCAAATACCGAAGAAGCTAATTCAATTTTCCCTACTTCTTTTCCTTCTATGCTATATACTGGTACTTCCATCTTACTTTTTTATTATTAAATATGAACCATTTGAACCCGGTACAGAACCCGAAACTACAACTAAATTCTTTTCAGGATAAACTTTTAAAACTTTCAAGTTCTGAATAGTAACTTGATTTCCTCCAGTTTGACCCCCTAATTTCTTTCCTTTAAAAACTCTTGAAGGAAAAGAACACGCCCCCATGGAACCAGGATGTCTTAAACGATTATGCTGTCCATGAGTTTGACCACCCACTCCTGCAAAACCATGTCTTTTTACTACCCCCTGAAATCCTTTCCCTTTCGTTTTCCCTACAACCGATACTATATCCCCTTCCTGGAATAAATCCGCTTTAAGAATGTCTCCTAATTTGTAGTCCGATGGATTAAAATCAAATTCTTTCAACACTCGTTTCGGTGTAACACCAGCTTTACTAAAATGTCCTAGCAGAGGCTTGGTTGTATGTTTCTCTTTTTTCTCTTCAAACCCTATTTGTACAGCCTCATAACCATCTTTATCTCGTGTCTTGATTTGAGTAACAAAACAGGGACCTACTTCTAATAGGGTACATGCTAGCATCTTGTCCTCAACGAAAATGCTTGTCATTCCTATCTTTTTTCCAATTAAACCAGGCATTGCTCCTTTATATTTTAATTATTAGTCTAATACTTTAATCTCTACATCTACACCACTTGGAAGTTCTAACTTCATTAACGCATCTACAGTCTTTGTACTAGAGCTTACTATATCAATAAGCCTTTTATGAGCCGCAACCTGAAATTGCTCTCTTGATTCCTTATTTACATGCGGAGAACGATTTACCGTAATTATTGTTTTATCCGTAGGAAGCGGAACAGGTCCATAAACATCGGCTTGAGTCGCTTTTACGGCTTTCACTATCTTCTCCGCACTTCTATCTACCAAACTATGGTCAAAAGACTTTAATTTTATTCGGATTTTTTGAGTCATTTTTTTATGCTTTGGATTTAATACCTTTCACTTTTGTTATCACTTCCTCTTGTATATTGCGAGGTGTTTGTTCATAGTGATCGAAAACCATGGTTGAGAACGCTCTTCCCGAAGACATCGTTCTCAACTGAGTTACATACCCAAACATTTCAGCTAATGGAACTAACGCATTTACTACCTGTGCTGAACCCCTTGAATCCATAGATATTATTTGCCCACGTCTTCTATTTAAATCTCCTACGATAGTCCCCATATATTCCTCAGGAGTTACTACTTCCACTTTCATAATAGGCTCTAACAAAATAGGATTGGCTTTTAAACATGCCTCTTTAAATGCGTATCTCCCTGCTAACTCAAAAGAAATGGAATCTGAATCTACTTCGTGATAAGAACCATCTATTAATCTTACTTTTATACCATCACAAATATAGCCTGCCAATACCCCTTCATTCATAGCAAGTTTTATTCCTTTTTCAACAGAGGGTATAAATTCTTTAGGTATTACCCCACCTTTAATTTCATTGATAAACTCAAAACCTTTATATCCTGGTATTGGAGAAAATTCCACTACCACATCCGCAAATTTTCCTCTACCTCCTGTTTGTTTTTTAAACACCTCTCTATGCTGTACAGTGGTTGTTATCGTTTCCCGGTAGGATACTTGGGGTTGACCTTCGTTCACTTCTACTTTGAATTCGCGTCTCATTCTATCCACAATAATCTCCAAATGAAGCTCTCCCATCCCTGCAATTATGGTTTGCCCTGTTTCTTCATCTGTTTTTACTCGGAAAGTAGGATCTTCTTCTGCCAGTTTTGCTAATGCATTAGACATTTTATCAGCATCCGCCTGTGTTTTCGGCTCAACTGCTATCTCAATCACAGGTTCAGGGAATTCCATCGATTCCAAAGCTATTGGATGGTCTACATCACAGATGGTATCCCCAGTTCTTACATTTTTTAATCCTACAGCCGCCGCAATATCCCCAGCTTCCACAATATCAATAGGATTTTGCTTGTTAGCATGCATTTGTACAACTCTACTAATTCTCTCTTTCTCCCCTGTGCGAGTGTTTAGAACATAAGACCCAGAATTTAAAACCCCAGAATAAACTCTAAAGAAAGCTAAACGACCTACGTAGGGGTCTGTCATAATTTTAAAAGCTAGCGCCGTAAAATAATCCTCATTACTAGGTTTTCTAATTTCTTCTTCGCCTGTTTTAGGATTGATACCTTTTACTGGTGGTAAATCATTAGGAGCAGGTAAATATCTACAAACCGCATCCAAAGCCGCCTGCACCCCTTTATTCTTGAAAGAAGAACCACACATCACAGGAAAAATAGACATAGATAATACAGCCTGTCTTAATGCCGCAATAATCTCATCTTCCGTAATACTATCTTGGTCTTCAAAGAATTTTTCTAATAATTTGTCATCATATTCCGCAACCGATTCAATAAGATGCTGGCGCCAATGGTCTACTTCCTCAACAAGCTCATCAGGAACAGGAACTTCTCTGTAGGTCATTCCATAATCATCTTCATTCCATACAATACCTTTTCTCGTAATTAAATCTACTACCCCTTTAAAGTTTTCTTCTACTCCAATTGGAACTTGTAGTGGTACAGGATTAGCACCTAAGCGTTCTTTGATTTGACCTACTACTTTAAAAAAATCCGCTCCCGCCCTATCCATCTTATTTACAAAACAGATACGAGGAACTCTGTACTTATTAGCCTGTCTCCAAACGGTTTCCGATTGAGGCTCAACGCCCCCTACCGAACAGAACAACGCAATCGCTCCGTCTAAAACCCTCAAAGAACGCTCTACTTCTACCGTAAAGTCTACGTGACCAGGAGTATCAATAATATTTATTCTATAGTCCTCATTTCTGTATTTCCAGTAGGTAGTAGTACAAGCCGATGTAATCGTTATACCTCTCTCTTGCTCTTGCACCATCCAGTCCATCGTTGCCGCTCCATCATGAACTTCGCCCATTTTATGAACAATGCCCGTATAAAATAAAATTCTTTCCGTTGTTGTAGTTTTACCGGCATCAATATGAGCCATGATACCAATGTTTCTGCAATGTGATAAATCTGTTTTTTTCATTGTCAATTAAATTATTAAAATCTGAAGTGTGAAAAAGCTTTATTCGCTTCTGCCATTTTATGAGTATCTTCTTTCTTTTTGAATGCGGCTCCTTCCCCTTTTGAGGCTGAAATAATTTCATTACATAATCTTTCTGTCATAGTCTTCTCACTTCTTTTTCTAGCGTATGTGATTAACCATATCATCCCCAAAGAAATTCTTCTCTCAGGCCTTACTTCCGTAGGAACTTGAAAAGTGGCTCCGCCAATTCTTCTACTTTTTACCTCAACCACTGGCATTACATTGTTCAAAGCATTTTGAAATACTTCTAAACCAGGTTGTTGTAATTTTTTTTCAATCAACTCCAACGCATCATAAAAAATAGTAAATGCAAGATTTTTTTTACCGTGCATCATGAGCTTATTTACAAATTTGGTTACCACTTCAGATTTATATTTTGGATCGGGCAACACATATCTTTTAGGTGCTTTTCTATTTCTCATAAAATTTATTTCTTCTTAGTAACTCCTCCTTTTGCAGCCGTTGGTTTTTGATTTTTCTTTGTGCCATATTTAGAACGCGATTGCTTTCTATCGTTCACTCCTGCTGTATCTAATGCGCCTCTAACTATATGATAACGAACGCCTGGCAAATCTTTAACACGACCACCTCTCACTAAAACAATAGAGTGCTCTTGCAAATTATGACCTTCACCAGGAATATATGCAATTACCTCTATACCATTTGACAACTTCACCTTTGCCACTTTTCTTTGCGCAGAATTTGGCTTTTTGGGTGTTGTTATATAAACACGCGTACATACCCCCCTCTTCTGTGGGCATGAATCCAATGCCGGAGATTTACTTTTCCATGCTTTTGGAGTTCGTGCTTTTCTTACTAGCTGCTGTATCGTTGGCATACTTTTTTCTTTTTAATAATGAATAGTTTACAATTCCAATTTTAGAACCGCAAAATTACTTTTTTTTACTCATCCCTCCAAATTTTTTTTTTAAATTTATTCATAATCCTATAAAAAACTTTTTCATCATAGAGAATAACCACTTAATCAAATACTTAAACCCAATCTAGGAACTAATAAATTTAAAGACTTTGTTTGTACCTTCACACAAAACTTCTTCCCTGTACGTACTGCTTCCCCATCTACATGACCATAATCCTCCCCACTTCTCTCTATCCATACTTCCCTAAAATCCCAACGACCATATTCATCTAACTTATGACAAGTCGCATTAAATATCCGGTAAATAGCCACTGGTAATTTTAGACTTGAAACTAAATCTAATTTACAAAGTTGTAATGTACCATCTAATGCTGAAGAACCTGGTGAAAAATACGCACCATTACCAAATTGAGAGGTATTCGCTACCGATAAAATTTGCGGTTGTATCTCAAAACTATCTTTGCCTTCAATAGTAATAACATATCGCTCCGTACGTTTTTTAAAATACTCGGATAACGCCAGTTTCACGTAAGGTACAAAGCCTCTATGGCTTAAATTACTAAACATATACGCAACCTTAGCATCTATACCTGTTCCCATAAAACCAATAAAAGGAATATCATTTAATAGCCCCGTATCAATTCGTTGTATATGCCCTTTTTCAAGGAGTTCTAATGCCTTTTTAGTATCTTTTGGAATATGGAAATGCCTCGCAATACCATCCCCCGAACCATTAGGAATAATCCCTAAACATATATCCGTCCCAATAAAATGCTTACCTACACAATGCACAGTCCCATCGCCCCCAACTGCAAAAACAACCTCAAAATTCCCTGATTTTGCTTCCGAAATCAAGCTATCTAATTGGTCCTTCTCCTCCCATATCCTCACAACAGAACCAGATCCTACATTCTTTAAATACCTATCTATCGTATTTTTTACCTGCAAATAATTCTTATGCCCTGATTTGGGATTAACAATAAAGTACGCTTTTTTCATTTAGCTAAAAGTTCGCAAAGCTACTGCAAAAAAAATTAAAATAAAAAAACTCATAATGAAGCATTTGATTTTTAATAAAATTATGTAGTACTAAAATTGCTTTTGCCAAATTACGGAATTCAAAAAAATTGTATTTTTGCATACCCTTTAAAATAAAAATAATATGTTTGAAAATTTAAGCCAGAAAATAGACAGGGCTCTTAAAACGCTAAGAGGTGCTGGTAAAATCAGCGAACTAAATGTATCAGAAACTATACGTGAAATCCGCAAAGCATTAGTTGATGCGGATGTTAACTATAAAATAGCAAAAGAATTTACGGAAAAAATCAAGGCTGAAGCACTTGGCCGGGACGTCCTGATAGCCGTAGAACCTGGACAATTGATGGTAAAAATTGTTTTTGATGAACTTGTTCAATTGATGGGGGGTAGAACCGTTGGAATAAACCTTGCGGTTAAAGGACCTACTATAATTTTGATTGCAGGCTTACAAGGTTCAGGAAAAACCACTTTCTCAGGCAAATTAGCTAAATTTTTAAAAGGTAAAGGGAAACAACCCCTGCTCGTAGCTGATGATATATATAGACCAGCCGCAATGGACCAACTACAAGTACTCGGTGAACAAATCGGTGTGCCTGTTTACCGTGAAGACAACAACAAAAATCCTGTTCAAATTGCTTTAAATGCAATTCAATTCGCCAAAGACAACGGAAGAGATGTTATTATTATAGATACGGCCGGTCGTTTAGCGGTAGACGAAGCCATGATGAAGGAAGTAGAAGATATCAAAAAAGCCGTTAATCCTCATGAAATTTTATTTGTAGTGGATGCCATGACCGGGCAAGATGCCGTAAACACTGCAAAAGCGTTCAATGACCGTCTAGATTTTTCAGGTGTTGTACTAACTAAATTAGATGGGGATACGCGGGGAGGAGCCGCTATCTCCATTCGTTATGTTGTCCAGAAACCTATTAAATTTATTGGTATCGGTGAAAAAATGGACGATATAGACTTCTTCCACCCAGACCGCATGGCATCTCGTATCCTTGGAATGGGAGACGTTCTTACTATTGTTGAAAAAGCCCAACAAGCCTTTGATAAAGCTGAAACAGAAAAACTACAAAAAAAACTCCGTAAAAATGAATTCGATTTTGAGGATTTCCTCACTCAATTGAATACCATCAAAAAAATGGGAAACATAAAAGACCTCATCGCTATGATACCCGGCATGAGTAAAATGTTACCTGAAGATATAAATATTGATGAAAAAGATTTTAAACATATCGAAGCAATCATCCTTTCAATGACTAAAAAAGAAAGAAAAAAACCCGAAATTATTAACGGCTCCCGTAGAAAAAGAATTGCATTGGGCAGTGGTACTTCCGTACAAGAAGTCAATCAATTGCTCAAGCAATTTGCAGATATGAAAAAAATGATGAAAACCCTTAATAAACTCACAAAAGATGGTAAAGAAATAAAAAACTTACCGCCTAGCCTTTTCAAGTTAAAGTGATAATCTTATAGTAAAGAATGAAAGCTGTCCTTTGGACAGCTTTCATAAAAATATTTGCTTGATTTTTATTCTACCTTTAAGAAATTAGGCACTTGGGTTAAATCAATTTTAGGGGCATTTTCAGTACAATCAATATCAGTTTTGAACTCAAAATAAGTGATTTGGTCCATAGGCAAAGAATTATATTGCAATCCCATTAAGATAGGACCAACTACGTTTGCGACTTGTTCGGTATTAGTGTTAAATATTCTGTAACCTTTCACAGTTCCATCTTTTGCAACGGAGATTTCAGCTAAAACATGAGCGAGCCCACAAATTCCTGCTTTTCTCAGAGAAGATTTAAAATAAATAGCCATAGCGGTCTCACCTTGTTTGTATGTAGGAATGACTGCCACAGGTCCCGGCGCATCTATTTTAGATTTAATATGCGATTCATCGGGTTTTCTATCACCTGCACTTACATATTTGGGTTTGGGTAATGGTTGCGCAAAAACATCATTGGTAGGTTGTGGATGATTATCTTTTTTTACCACATCTTTATTGCTTGGTTGGTTATTAGTAACAATTTGCCCACCACCTTTGGGTAAAGGAATTTCCACATATTGATTATCATCAGGCTTATTCGCACAAGCTAAAAGGGGTTTTACTTCCAAGTAAACCGATTTAGGAGATTTAATATTGGCAGTATTCCAACGGATATGTTTAATGATATCCACAATCGATTTTTTATAACATTCATTTTTACCTGTTAAAGCTTTTGCGGAAATAGTAGAACCGTTCGGGTCAATTTTGATTTCAAGATAGATGGCGTCATTTCCACAGCACTTTGTACTTTTTTCTAAAGTGGAATAGATATAACCCTGAACCGTGTTCGTACCATCATTGAAAATAAAAGTGAAAGGGTCTGCGATAGCTTTTGTTACATCAAAGACTTGCGCTTGCGATGCTTCATATAGTCCAAAACCTAATAGCAATAAACTCAATATTTTTTTCATTACTTACAAATATTTCTAAACTGCAAAAATAAATCACTATTTTTCAAAAACAATACATTTTGAAATTTTTTTTATAAATTTTCGTTTATAGAAACCCAATGATAATTTTTACCTATTTTTTGCCCCATGATAATAGAATCTTCAAAACAAAAAGGCTGATGACAGTTTAGTAATGAGTGTAAAAATAAATGTTTTTGTTCTTTGATTTCAAACTCTTCGGATAATAAGTTTTGGAACTCTTGGTTTCGTGTTTTGTGAATTTCTAAGCAAAGCTGTAGCGAAATTGCTGAAGCTTGAACTAATAAAACTTTCACTCCTGCTTTGTTAGCATAATTATACACAGTAGAAGTCCAAGTTTCATCCATAAAAGAAAAGTCTTTGGGTTGAATATGGAACACTGCTACTTCTTTTTTTACAATCCTTATAGCGATATCTTTGTTGAGTTTTTCAGGAATACCAATCCAAGTGCCATTCGCGTCTATATCCCAAAAACACTTAACTTCAAGAGGAATATTAGCATTTTTTAGAGGTTTAATGGTTTTGGGGTGAATGACAGTAGCACCGTAGAAGGTCATTTCTATCGCTTGTTCATAGGATAAATAATCAATTTTTTGAGCATCGGGGATTTTCTTGGGGTCTCCACTCATAATTCCTGCAACATCTTTCCACACTACCACTTTTTCTGCTCCCAAGATAGCCCCTAAAATAGAAGCTGTATAATCCGAGCCCTCCCTGCCCAACGTTGTGGTTATTCCTTCCACCGTAGAGCCAATATAGCCCTGTGTTACTACCAAAAATCCTTTCTTTACATTTTGAAAGTTTTCTTTTACTCTCTGATTAGTAATAGACCAGATAATATCTGCTTGTCGGTACTGATGATCTGTAATAATGAAATTTCGGGCATCTTTCCATTCATTTTCAATTCCAACAAAAGATAAATAAGAAGTAATAATCTTTGTGGATAGTAGTTCTCCGTAAGCCATTACTTTGTCCCAAATTCTATTGGGATAGTCTCCTAATAATAAAATTCCTTGTGTGATGGATTGTAACTCCATAAAAAAGGGCGCTATATGTTCTTGTATCTCATAAGCATGGTCATGAAATAAATTATCAATAATTTGATAATGGAAATCTTGAATTTTCTTAAATTGTTTCCATGTTTCTGATACTAAATTTTGAGTAGCAAACTTTGCTAAATCTTCTAATGCGTTAGTCGTTTTATCCATTGCGGAAATGACTACCACTAATTCATGTTCTTGATAATATTTTTTTAAGATATTCGTTGTATTGATAACACCTTCTGCATTTTTTACAGAAGCGCCCCCAAATTTAAAAACTATCATCTAAATTTAAAAAATAAGCTCAAAATTAGCACCATTTTGGTTATAATAAATTAATCTTCCGTTAATTTGTTTAGTTAAGATATTCACAAGGCTCAACCCTAATGATTTAACTTTATTAATATCAAAATCCTGCGGTAGACCTATACCATCATCTTTGAGATATAAGATAGATTGGTTCTCATGAGTTTTATATTCTATTGTTAACTCTATAACTTCATCCTGTGATTTTGCATGTTTTAACGCATTGGAAATTAGCTCATTCAATATAATAGCAATCGGAGAGGCGAGCTGAATATCTAAAATTAAATACTCTACACTTAAATTTAATTGTACTAGATGTTTGGGTTTTCGCAGCGTTTGAATAAGGTTATTGACTAATAATTTAATGTAATTATTCATCAAAACTTGATTTAAACTATTAGACTTATAAAGTTGGTCATGTAGTAAAGCAATAGAATGAACACGACTTTGGGTAATTTTGAAAGTATTAAGTGTTTCTTTGTTCTGTATATAACTCATTTGTAAACTCAAAAGAGAGGATATGACTTGCAAATTATTTTTTACTCTGTGATGTATTTCTTTGATTAGACTTTCTTTTTCTTTTAGTGCATTTTGCATCAGTTGCTGATTGAGTTTGGTGGTCGTAACATCAACAAAATAGGCTAATAAATATTGTGTAACACCGACAGAATTAGATACAGTATTGATTTTTAAATTGATATACAGCGTTTCGTTCTGTTTATTCAAGAAAGGTAAATCCATTTCAAAAGGGTCATGAGAGCTCAAGAATTGGCTGATAAAATGAATAAAGATTTCATCTTTACTGTCCAATAAAAAATTAAAAATACTTTTTCCTATGAGTTCGTCTGCACTATAACCTAATAATTTACATAAGGCAGGATTCACTTGTTGAAAAATAAAATTTTGTGTTAATTGTGCAATACCGTTAGGAGCATTGAAAAATAAGGACTTGTATTCGGATTCTGAAGCCTCTATCACTCTCTGAGATTGAAATTTATCTGTTATATCCCTAACAATACAAAGAGTTTCTTCATTTTTTAGCGGTATAATTTTTATAAATAGTCTTTGGTTATAAAAATCTATCTCAAAAGAAAAATCTAAATTCTCAATAAAATTTCTTTTATACTCGCTCTTAATTTTGTAGTAATCTAATATAGGAATACAATCCTTAATAGTTTTGTTAACAATGGGAACGAATCCGTGAATACTAAAATTAGGACTCGCATCTATAATAATGCCATTTTTATCAAGAAAAAAATAATAGTCTTGAAAATAGGCTAATACTTTTTTTAGTTCTTCTCTATTTTCAATAAAAATTTTGGAGTTTTCCATAATTTTAGTTATGATAAAAAAAGAAGCCATAGCATCTTATTTCGTTTAAGTAAATCACCATGGCTTATTATAAGAAAAATTTATATTTCTTGCAAAATTGAGAAATCGGGTTGATAACTGTTGTAATAGCCGGAATGCAATTTCTCTGCGACTTTAGAAAAAATATCTAACGTTATCTGGACGTCTTCCATGGTATGAGCCGCAGTGGGGATGATACGTAAAATAATTTTACCTTTTTCAATCACGGGATAAGTAACAATAGAAACAAAAAGATTATAATTTTCACGTAGATCTACACCAAGATTATAAGCCTCAATAGGATTACCACTCATATAAACAGGTGTTACGGGGGTATCGGTATAGCCTAATTCAAAGCCTCTTTCTCGTAGTCCACTTTGGAGGGCATGAACGATTTTCCATAAGTGCTCACGGTATTCTGGATGATTTCTAATAAGTTCTAAACGCTTTAAAGCCCCAATGGTTAAAGCGAGAGGTAGGGCTTTAGCATAGATTTGTGAGCGAAGGTTATATTTCATGAACTTGATAATTTTTTTATCGGCACAAACAAAACTACCTATCATAGCCATAGATTTCGCAAACGTAGCAAAATAAATATCTACTTCCTTAACAACGTTGTAATGTTCATGAGTGCCCGCACCTGTTTTCCCCATAATACCAAAGCCATGTGCATCATCAATCATTAAGCGGAAATTATATTTCTTTTTCAGTTCAGCAATTAAATCTAACCTACCGGTATCTCCTTTCATTCCAAAAACACCCTCAGTAATAACTAAAATACCACCCCCAGTCTCTTGTACAATTTTTTGTGCTTTTTGCAAGCGGTCTTCTAATTGAGCAATATTATTATGGGCATACATAAAACGTTTCGCCAAACTCAAAGACATTCCATCGATAATACAAGCATGGCAAAGCTGGTCATAAACGATTACATCGTGCCTGTCAGTAATAGCTTGAATAATAGATAAGCATGCTTGATAACCAAAATTCATTAAATAAGCATGTTCTTTTTGGCAGTATACGGCTACTTCTTTTTCAAATTGCTCATGATATTTTGTGTTGCCCGTGAGCATGCGAGAACCCATAGGATAAGCAAAACCATATTGTGCCGCCGCTTCTGCATCCGTTTTACGTACCTCAGGATGATTAGCAAGACCCAAATAATTATTTAATGACCAATTCAAACATTCTTTCCCCCTAAATTTCATCCGAGGACCTATCTCGCCCTCCAATATAGGAAAAGAAAAATAATGATACGTCATGTCCGCATATTGACCTAAATCGGTCTGCATCAATCTGTCTATTTTATCGAAGATATCCAAAACTATAAAATTTTTGCAAAGATAAATGTTTTATCGTAAAACAAAAAACCATCCATAGATTAAAAATTTTTTAGACCTATAAAGTTATGTAATATTAAATCATGCCATTTTATTTTTTAAAGCATATTATCAAAAAATCGCATCTAAATTACATCATATTTTCTTGTATATATTGAGAAAGTAACTGATAGATTTGTTTGATTTTACTATCTTGTATAAGCTCAATATGAGCTTTAAGGGTATTCAAATCCTTTCTTTTAGCGGGTCCTGTTAAGCAATCAGTAGGAGAATGATTTTGAAGTTTTTGTATTACCTCATAAATCAAAGGATAATAAATCGTTTTAAAATCCGCTTGTTCTGAAATTTCAATAGCAATATGTGCCAAAGCATGTACAAAATTAGACACAAAAATAGCCCCGCAATGAATTTTTTTTCTTTCATCAGAATTTTTTATATGCACATTTCTTGATATAGAACCAGCAAAAGTTTCTAATATTTTAATAATTTCTTTATTACATCCTTCCACAAAGATAGGGATATGGTCCCAATCAGGAACTTTATTTTTGGTAAAAGTTTGAAGCGGATAAAGTACACCCGCTAACGAAAAAATTTTTAATACTTCAATAGATGTTGCTCCACTACAATGAACAACAATAGTTTCTTGTAGTTTATCTTGAAATCGCGATAAATCTTTTACAACACTTTCAATTTGATCGTCTGGAACAGTAAGAAAAATAATATCGCAAGGCACTATATCTTGTAATTCTGTTATAGCTTTAGCATCTACTAAACCTGCTAGTTCATGAGCTTTTTCTGGTGTTCTATTATATACAAATCCCACTTGGTAATTTAACTTATCAGCCTGAATAGCTAATTGATAACCTAAATTACCAGTGCCTATTATCCCAATTCGTTTTATAATACTGCCCATATACTAACAAAAACAAAGACTTCAGTAAAAATTAAAACATAGAATAAGTTTAAGCTGGGCATAAATTTCTCTATTATCTGGTTGTATGGCATGCTTACCAATTTTTGCACAAGATGATTAGTATCTGTATTAGGAGTACTTTGAATCTTAAATGATATTTTATCTAATAATTGAGATAACTGAACAGGTATGTGATTTTGAACCCACTCAATCGATTGAGACTTAGCTTTCTGTATAACTACTTCCACGATAAGATACAATAAATATTTAGAAGCGTATGAAATCGCAAATACTAATGAAAAAAAAGGAAATATAATCACGAACACAATATGCACCAATAAAGAACTTAAACATTTCCATAAATAAAGGTTTGGTGTTCCTTCACAGAAATCAGAATGAAAAATATCCAACATTATTATTAAGAAAAGAGAGAGAAGAACACTACTAACAGCTAATCTTATAAAAATTGAAAAGGCCTCCCTCGATTTAGTAGTTATCATAAACAATAAAGAAGATATAGGAGAATCCATCTATATTATTCAATATTTACAGAAAGCCCCCTTTCTGTGAGAGCATCATGCCTTGGCACTAGGTAATCATAGCTACCTGTAAGTACAGGATATTTTCCATTATGATGTACAATCCATGCACATTGAGTGGCCTGTTCTAAACTATGATTACAAACTTCCATTAAACATTCTATGACCCAATCAAAAGTATTATAATCATCATTGTAGAGAACAAGCTTTTTAACTTCTTCTTCTATGGTAATAGTAAAAGTAAAAGTTTTTGCTTTCTCAGATTCGTTTATTTTTGCCATATTAACCAAAGTTTGAAATTCAAAAACTTAAAAAGAAATTGAACCATTCAAAGAAATGTCAATACCCGTACCAAATTTTTTGATAATCAAAGGCATCAAATTATCGGAGCCAATTCCCATTTTAAGCCTATGAAACAAATTCAAAGAAAAAAATGCTCCGAAAGCATATTTATTATACCCCCCTAAAGCAGCAGATGCTCCAATGTCTACCCATTCATACAAATCAAAATTATAAGCAACCCCGAGATAAGGTCTTTTCGTCCCGCCTGGCTTTTGATTAAACCCTTGAATATAAGTAAAAAAGAAAGCATGTTTAGATTGTAAGGACTCTTCATCTTTTTTTCCTAACTTTAATTCCCCTTGCAACATAAGCCTTGTAGGTAATGCAACACTAAAACTTCCTCCTTCCGTTTCAACAGGTTCAAAAACGGCTGCAAGTGTATCGGAATTGATTTCAGGATTACCAAAGAAATTTTTTATTACCATTCCTTCATAACGGTATGTACCTTGTTTGGCATAGCTTTTTAGATTTTGAGTATAATTTACTGTACCTATATCTAAAAGAGAAGCATCTAAAGTAAATTTTGAAGAAAAGTTAAAAGTAGCTCCAATATCTGCACCGTAGCCCGTACCATTAAATTTAAGAGGGTTAAATTCTTTAAGACCTGATATATTGAGACGATAACTAAATCCCACATCAATATATCTACCATCAGGGTCTGTATACATTTTTAGTTGAGAGGTAGGCATACTCAAAGCCCCAATTCCTTGTATATATTTAGCACGAATACCAAGCCTAATCCCTTTTTCCATATCTCCAGCGATATTAAATGCAGTTCCACCTACAAACTCACGTGTATATTGAGCGTTCATGCTAAGCGGTCCTAAATCTATATTCTGCCCCGCAAACTGTTTATTTCCTTTCCATAATAAACTTAAAAAATTACGAGTATAATTAAAATCAAAAGCAAATTTATCTACAACAGAAAAAGCAATGGCTAAACTTTTTATTTGAAGGGCAAGTCCTAAAATTTGATAATCCTGCCCTAAACCTAACGTATTTTTTGTAGGATGCATTGCAGACAATAGATTATCTATATCGGCATTCGTTAATTCTTTTTCATTTTGCAATTTATCAAATAATCCATAATGAAAAGCGTTATTTCCCGCCCAAAAATAGTAATTACCTGATAACTGAAAATGTTTTTTCCCTAAATGTAATTCCGAAGGCTCATAACGAGATGCGTTCACATCGTTATGATTGCAATAAGTCACAGATACATTATACTGTGCCTGTAAACCCAAATAACTGGTTATCAAAAATAATGATAATAATAAATTCCTCATAATTTTGATTTTATTGTTCTTTATAATTTTGATTTTATTGTTCTTTTTGGTTTAAATCATATTGAAGTTGTAAATCACCTACTACTTGAATATCAAAGCTATCTGTCCTTCGCATACGAACTAATGAGACCGTATTATTGATATTTTGGAAAACTGCTTTTGCTTTTAGAAATTTAGCATTTTTTAGATTATTAAATTTCTGTGCATTTAAAATAATTTCAGCAGAACTCAAAGGTTTATCATTACTGTATCCTTGTGCATCTACGTGTGCAGAGAAAATCACAAAAGGTTGAGTAAATAAAGAATCGACCACATTGAATAAAGAGTCCATGAAATAAGCTTGGATAGTTTGCTGAATAGGGAACTGATTTTCAATGAATATTTTAAGTTTGCCATTCACTGCTTCTGCCGCCATTTCATCACCTGCAAAAGTAAAATCCGTAGTATCAACTACTTCAAATTGGTTATTCGCTTCCACTGCTAACTCACGAAGTTGGAGATTGATTATATCAAATTGAATTGTTATTCTTTCATTACCCGAAATAGTAACGGAATTATTTACCGCATTAGTACTTAAATTCTCTAATTTTACATCTATTTGATTATAAAGTTTTTTACCTGCAAAATCAATATCAGGAGATTGAAAAGTTGTATTAGGAGCCACATCATTATTTATCGTAAAACTAAATAAAACGTTATTGTTCTTATCTAACGTAATCTTAGTCCCCGCTTTAATTGTGAAAGGCATACTATTAATAATTTTTATTTTTCCCAATGCACTATCAAATGTAACCTCATAATAGATGTTAGAGGTAGTTACCGATTGAGAAATATTTAAGCCTGTAATAGCAGGTAGCATAGGGTAAGTACCGAGAGGCATACCTAAATCATTAGCACTAAACCCATGTTCAAAATGGATACTATCCACACCTTGGATATCCTGAGGGGATAAGGTAGTTTTTGATATAGGAGCTAACCACTCTGACTTCCAATTAGGTAAAGTAATTTCATCTGGACTAAATTTACAACTCTGCAAAACAATAATAATTCCTAAATAAAAAATAGGTGTCTTCATGTAAATGACTTTATGCAAATTTACAACTATTTTTAATTCAAAAAATTTTTTGATAAAATTTCAAACTATATTTGCCTGAATTTTATGAAGTACCTACAACAAATTTTCAAGCGGTTATATGGTAATATTCAAGTTAGCAAGACATTAGGTAGGTTTACTTTTGTAGGAATTTTTATTATTGCCACAACTCTTATTCTACCAAGAAATCAAGTTTTTGAATTTTATTACGAGGTAGGGGTTCCATGGCAAGCCCCCAATCTTTATGCCCCTTTTGACTTCAATATAACAAAAACTAATAAAGCCCTCGAAGAAGAAAAAGATACTGCACTACAAAATGTTTATGAAATTTTTTTAGAAAAACAGAGCATACTTCAAGAAAATAAATACAAAATAGAAAGAGATTACCAAATTATTAAAAAGATTTTATCAAAATGGAAAGATTTACCTACCGAAAACTATTGGACTGAATTGATTAATGAAAACCAAATGCCAGCTGAATGGTTAGAACTCGCCAAAACCTTACTAAATAAAAATGCTAATATCAACATCAATGATGAACTATTTTTCAATGGTATAAAACTCATCTTCAATGAAATCTATACCATTCCTTTTATTGACAAAAAAATTTCTGATATTAAAACCGATTTAATCTCTTTAAGAACTAATATATCCCATGAAGTACTCCTTGAAAAAAACAAAGCAAGGGACAAAACTAAAGTCTTAAAACTAATAGAACAAATAATTGAAAAATTTTATAACCCTCTTGAAAAACATATAGCTTTTATTTTATTATCCAAGTATTGTATTCCTAACTTTTATTTTGACAATGCCCTCTATGAAGAAGAAAAAAAATTAGTGTTATCCTCAATTTCTAAGTTTTATAGTCAAATTCATAAAGGACAACTTATTGTTCAGAAGGGACAAGAAGTAACCAAAGAAATAAAAGATATTATTGATTCCTTGATATTAGAAAAAAATGAAAGATATGGCATCCTCCATAATTTCTCTACCTTTATCGGTCAATTTATTATTGTTTGCCTATTAACAATCATTCTGATGTACTACCTACGAACGAACCATAAAATCATTTTTTATCGAAACCAACAATTGACATTTCTATTGATGGTTTATTTTATAATGATTAGTTTGTTAGTACTTATTCTTAATTTAAGCCAAAAATTACTTGTCAGTTATCAGGTTAATTATTATCATTTGGCCCCTATGTGCATGGCATCTATTATTGTCACGGTGTTCTTTGATGATAAAATTGGATTTGTTACCAATGCGTTATTGTCTATACTCGGAGGAACCATTGTTCCTAATAGCTTTGAATTTTTCATCATTCAATTTACAGCAGGCTCTATGGCTATTTACAGCCTTTCCTACTTGCGTAGTCGTTCTCAATTTTTTATCATGAATGCTATTTTATTTGCTTCATATACAGTAGCTTACTTAGGCTATAACTTTTATATAATGGGAGATTTTAATCAAATCAATTTTAATAACCTCATTCTTTTTGCTATCAATATTGCTTTCAGTTTAATAACCTATCCCTTAATTTATTTATTCGAACGTATTTTTGGATTAAGTTCTGATTTAACTTACATTGAACTTCTTGATATGAAACACCCTTTACTGGTAGAAATGTCTATTCAAGCTCCTGGTACTTACCAACATAGTTTACAGGTCGCAAGTTTAGCAGAATCTGCTGCTAATAAAATTGGAGCTAATGGTTTACAGTGTAGAGTAGGTGCTTTATTCCATGATATAGGCAAAACCAAAAATCCCGAATACTTTATTGAAAATCAAAAAAGTAGAGACTCCCACCAATCCCTAACTCCCCAAAAAAGTGCCGAAGTCATTATTGCACACGTTACCTTAGGGGTAGAAATGGCTCAAAAATATAATCTTCCCACTGAAATTATAGATTTTATTCGTACACATCATGGAACCTCCAGAGTTGAATATTTTTACAGAAAACACATTGACCTAGACACCAACAATAAAAACGATGAAACTTTTCGTTATCCCGGTCCTCTTCCTATAACTAAAGAACAAGCCGTAGTAATGATAGCAGACTCCTGCGAAGCCGCTACTCGCTCATTAGATAATTTTACCCAAGAAATTATTGAAAATCTCGTAGAAAAAATTATTGATAGCAAAATCAAAGATGGGCAGTTCGCCCATTCTCACATAACCTTCCGTGATATCAACAAAATTAAAACCGATATCCAAAAAAATTTAGTCTCTATTTACCATAAACGTATTAAATACCCCGACCAAAACTAAAATGTCTATACGTATTGATACATTGAGCCCCGAAATTTCAACGATTCTTTTTCCTAACCTAAAACGTTTGTTTATTCATATTATAAGAGAGGATTTACTACATCCATTTATTTCAGGAAATAAATTTAGAAAATTAAAAGGATTTCTCAGAATAAGCCAAGAACAAAAAATCAAAAAATGGGTTACTTTTGGGGGTGCATGGTCTAATCATTTAGTAGCTACGGCGTGTGCAGGTGCAATTCATCAAATTCAAACCTACGCTTACGTTCGAGGCGAACCTGTCAAAAACCCTATTTTATTCTTATGTAAACAATGGGGAATGGAATTACAATTTATTTCCAGAGCTGAATATAGAAGATTAACCCAAGAAATTTATACTACTCATCAAATCCAAGAGAATACGCTCTGGATACCCGAAGGAGGTTCCGACCCCCTCGCTTTTGAAGGGCTTGTAGAACTAATGCAACAAATACCAATATCCGCAGATTACCTTTTTACCGCTGTGGGTACTGGAACAACACTAACTGGACTATCCCAAGTAAAGCATCCCGCTAAAATTATAGGTATCTCTGTCTTGAAAAACCCTAATAGCCTGTCAAAATTTAAAAATCTACCTTTGAAACCTATATTGTTACACAACTACCATCTAGGAGGTTATGCTAAAACACCCCCAGTCTATTTACAATTCCTCACTCAATTTAGCAAACTAACAGGCATTTTACTCGACCCTATCTATACAGGTAAAATGGTTTATGCCGTGCTTGATTTAATACAAAAAAATTTCTTTCAAGATAACACAAATATTTATTTGTTACACACAGGCGGTTTAACAGGAATATTAGGTAAATGGCAAGACTACCCTTCATAAACAAAAAACTACCTCTAAGGTAACTTTTTAGCAAAACTATTCAATTTTAATTCTATTACGGCTCAGGAACCGATGTGAAATAAAGATTATTATTGCCTATTTGCACTAAATCAAAATCAACTCCATTTACATAACCATCCAAATTTAGGTCTTCTCTGTGATAAGCTCTATCAGGAGTTTCGTTATTTTTTGTAGATACAATAAAGAAGTCTGTAGCATTGGTTTCGTAGTAATCCCCATTCAAAAAATCTTCTGTTGCATTTCCCATATACAAAGCATACTTATCAGGACCACTCGCATATTTATATGCTGTTCCATTATTAATATTCAAAATATCCGTGAAATCTATAACCGTTGATTCCGTAGTTGGATTAAAAGTAATAGAATTAGCAGACATTACAGGCAAGTGATTTCTATGTTTTACTACCATATAACCTGTCCCTGAATTTGTATGTACAAATCTGATGTGATTATTAAACCCTAAACTTTTAATGGTTCCATCCCTCATTAACCATGCCTTTTGTTCATCAATTACCGTGTAGCTAGAAGTATTATTATCACGAATTTGAACGGTAATGAGATCTACAGCGTCATAAGGCACTATTTTTTTGAGAAATGAAGGTATGGATTCTATTCCTACCAAAGAGTCTAAAATATAGGAACTTTTCAAATAGGTTGTCATTTGTTCCGGCTCTGTGGTCTTTTTTATTATTCTTATGTCACCAATCAGTGGTGAGGGGACATTAGGGTCAGTGATATTAGGGGAATCCCATTCTACTTTAAAACCAAAACGTATGGGAGTAGTGCCAAGAACAAATCCCGGAAAATTGGTCCCATTAAGTTCTAAACTAAATAGATGCCATTTCTGATTAGTGGGAATTAATTCAATTGGATACCATGAACTTCCATCATCTACTGAATACAATAAATGTAATTTATTGTTTGTATTCCCATCGTATAAATAATTAACTTCTACATAATACTGTTCAGAAACAGAGAGGATAGGAACATTAAAATTCATTTTTGCCGTATTCTCACCCGAACCTGTGGTTACCCATGAATTCTTGTGGTTAGAATTATTTACACAAACCAAACCTTTGAATGCATGGTTCCATGGCTTTGACGTTGTAAGACTTTGATTTGGATCTGAAAATACCAAACTCTTAAAATACATATTTCCAGGTGGGAAAATCCAAATATTAGAAGTAGAAAAAAGTGGATTATCTATAAAATCAACTTCTCTCCAGATCACCTTAGTGCTACTCATCAACGCTCCTTGTAACATTGCTTTGAGACTAATTCTTCCATTTTTTGCGTACCCTACTCGCAAAAAATATAAGGGCGCCTCCACTGCTTCATTTACTTCTACTGTCCCATTAGCAAAAGTTCCTGTGTGAGTTGTAAGCCACTGTTCGTTGGTATAATAAGTCCCTAATATACTTTCAGAAATTGCTACACGCGTAGACTCAGCATCATATACGTGGTCTTCTGTTGCCCCTTTAAAGCTAAGCCTTATTTTACCAATGGTAGAACCTAGACTCTCTCTTCTCACAACCCAAAAACCTTGTGTAGATACAGAATCCAAAGAATAATTATCATGCGTAACAGAAACACCACCATTCTCTCTTATATAGCGAATTATATAAGGGGTAGGCCCATTTTCTAAAACAATAGGTCTGTAATAACCTTTATTGCCTGTTGGAAATAACCTATTGGTAATGTTAGCATAATACCTTACTGCTCCATCTACATATCCATCATCTGAAGCCACAGGATTATTCGAATTCATTAAATCTACATATACTCTTCTAGCACAAGGCTTCAATACCCCTTTAACAAAATGAAGTTTATTCTTAATTTCTAAAATAGAATCTACTAATACTACATGACTTGAAGAGGTTTTATCTACAAATAAAGTACCTATCATACCCGTAGGATTATGAATAACTTGATTATGATCACCTTTACAAATAATAGTATCCCCCCCCCCTATCCAAAAATAATTACCATCATTAATAAAATCAGAACCATTATCTAAAATAACAGTTCCTCGATTTCGGAATTGTGAACTATTATTTGCTTTATAATCCGCATTTTTAATGTATAAAACAGTATTATCTTGAATTTGAATAGTTTGACCATTATTGGTAATATCCCAATCATTTTTTACAATCACAAAATTATCGATAGCGCAGCTGGAGCGTTTAACGGGACTTATGTTTGTACCTACCGATAAAACAAAACGGAAATATACGTCACTACCTGGAGTAAAACCCGATAAATTAGTAACGGGGAATGAAACAACTTCCCATTTGTAATTTGTGTTCAAATTAGATAAATTGTACCAAGTATTATTATCGTAACTGTATTCAATAGACAAAATATCTACATTTCTCGTTGTACTCATGTAATAAAATTTAATTTTGTAATCATTATCAGGAATATTTACTGCAGAATTCATGGTAATATGAGTAGAATTAGAGATAAGTCCAATTTCATATTCTGGTTTCTGCCCACAAGTATTACAACTTACAATAATTGCTTTTCCTTGCACTCCAAAAATTGAATCGCTTCCCATTTCGTCTATCCACTGATTATTTCCTGTGGAAGAGACAGTCCAATCACTTATATCTAAAAAATCTTCGGTATAGAGGTATTGACCGAAGAGATAATTCACGGAAAAGAGCAATAGTAATGAATAGCGTAAAATAAGTACCATAATTTTATTTTCTGCAATAATAATATATGAATCGGAAATCTCAAAATTATTTTTATTTTTTTGTCATTATTTTTAGTTCTTAATGTCTTTCAGCCCTTTGTCGTAAAAAAATTCACCACAAAGAACACAGAGAAATAAATCTTGTGATTCTTGTTCCTGCCTAGCCCCACAATTTTGAATTATCTAAAGTTTCACTATGCTCACTAACTTTATATCAAAATTTGTAAAGTAATTATCTACAAACTTTAATGAATGACCGTCCATAAAACAAAATTTTTGATAATTATTTCATTAAAACGAAATCACACTAGAACTTATTGTCCACTATAATTTTTGATGTATTTTTGTGATATGAATTCTGTAAAATCTAAACTTCCTAAAATTGGAGAAACTATCTTTACAACCATGAGTGCATTAGCACAAAAACATAACGCTATTAACCTTTCACAAGGTTTTCCAGATTTTCCCATGGATGAACTACTAATCAATTGCTTACAAAAAGCCATCACCGATTATTCGCATCAATATGCTCCCATGGCAGGACTGCCTATCTTACGCGAACTCCTAGCTGAACAATGGTTTGAAAAGCATGAATTTCCCATAGACCCCCTCTCCCAAGTAACTATTACTAGCGGTGCTACTGAGGCTATCTTTGATGCTGTGCAAGCGATTGTACACCCAGATGATGAAGTTATCATCCTTGAACCTTGCTACGATTCCTACATCCCCGCTATCTTATTAGCCAACGCTAAACCTATCCCTATCCCTCTTGAATTCCCAACCTATCAAATTGATTTCCATAGGATTTATCAGGCTATCACCCCCAAAACCAAAGCTATAATCATCAATACCCCTAACAACCCAACAGGCTCTATCATCTCGCATCAAGAATTTCTCCAACTCGAAAAACTATTTTACGAGTTCCCTCAACTTTATCTCATCAGCGACGAAGTCTATGAAAATATTATCTTTGATGGCATTAAACCTCTCTCCGCATTTGATTACAAAGGATTAAGAGATAGAACCTTCGCTGTCTATTCCTTTGGTAAAAGTTTACACGTAACAGGTTGGAAAATAGGCTATTGCATCGCTAATCCCCACCTAACTAATGAATTCCGTAAAGTGCATCAATACGTTACTTTCTCCTCTCCCACACCTCTTCAATATGCCATTTACCTCTACATGAAACAAAATCCAAATTACTACACCCTATTACCTCAATTCTTTGAACGTAAACGAAATAGCTTCCTTAACCTTATCCAAAATACTGCCTGGAAACCACTTGACTGTTCAGGAACTTACTTTATCTTGTTAGATTATAGTTCTTTAACTGACCAAAACGATGTTGTTTTTGCTAAATTGTTAACTGAACAATACGGAATTGCATCTATTCCTGTTTCCGTTTTTTACCAAGAACCTACTGACCATAAAGTATTAAGATTCTGCTTTGCTAAAAAAGATGAAACCCTAAAACTTGCCGCTGAAAAACTTAAATTTATATCCCAGTCATTATGTGTGGAATAGCAGGCTGGATAGACCTACGAAATCCTTCTGATTATACTAATTGTCTTGAAAAAGCGATTCAGAAACTTCATTTAAGAGGTCCTGACCATCAAGCTATATTACACTGTCCTCCTGTCCACTTTGGGCATGCCAGGCTTTCCATTATTGATGTCTCTGACATCGCTCATCAACCCATGTTTAACCATGAAAAAAATCTTTGTATAGTCTTTAATGGTGAAATCTTTAACTTCCACGAACTTAAACAAGAACTACTCCATCAAGGATATGTCTTTAATAATCAGTCTGATACAGAAGTCATTTTGCAACTTTATCAAAAAGAAGGAGAACTCGCTTTTAGTCGTTTAAATGGATTTTTTGCTTTCGTTTTACATGATCTAGCCCAACAAAAAACTTACATCGTCCGAGACCGCTATGGAATTAAACCCCTTTACTTTTACCATGACTATAATACTTTGTTTTTTGCTTCAGAATTAAAAGCCTTAATGGAATTTCCTATCCCTAAAAAACTCCGAACCGCATCTATCGCTTTGTTTTTTAATTTGAATTACTTACCACCCAACGTATCCATCTATGAACAAGTGAAACCGTTTCCCATAGCTCATTATGCTAGCATTCAACGTGAACAATTACAAATACAACCTTACTATCACCTCAAAACTACTCCTGTTTCTAAGTTAAGCTATTCGGAAGCACAAATTCAATTACTACAACTTTTAGAAGATGCTGTAAAAAAACGTTTAATTTCGGATGTTCCGTTGGGAGTTTTTTTATCGGGGGGCATAGATTCTTCTGTTATTGCCACCTTAGCCGCAAAGCACCAAAAGCATCTAAAAACTTTTTCTATTGGCTTTGAAAATCCTTTGTATGATGAAACCCATTACGCCCGATTGGTCGCTCAAAAAGCTCACACCGAGCATACTGTTTTTACACTTAAAATGGAAGAACTTTACGAAAACTTGTTCAATGTATTAGATTATTTAGATGAACCTTTTGCAGACGCATCAACCATTAATTTCTACATCTTATCAAAATATACCCGCAAGCAAGTGACGGTAGCTTTATCTGGTGATGGTGCCGATGAATTATTTGGGGGCTACATGAAGCATCTCGGTGAATACAAAGCAAGACAAAATACCCCCCTCAACCTAACCCTGAAATTCTTACAACCCCTCTTGAAACTTCTACCCGCTAATCGAAACTCTAAAATAGGAAGAAAAATTTTACAATTACAAAAATATACACACGGCCTCAATGAAACCTATGCAGAAAGGTACTGGAAATGGTGCTCCGTTTACGATGAAAATCACTTACCCGAACTACTCAAATTACACTACAATAAAAAAGATTTTCATGCTATCAAACATTTTTATACTCAATCCATCATAGAAAACCATTCAGGACTAAATGATGTTTTACTAACAGATTTACAATTGGTATTAGCAGGTGATATGTTAGTGAAAGGAGACAGAATGTCTATGGCTAATTCATTAGAAGTGCGAGTTCCCTTCTTAGACTACCGCATCGTTGACTTCGTCAATCATTTACCCTCCGAATATAAAGTTTACGGAAATATGAGAAAACGAATTTTGCAAGATGCTTCCAAAACGTTGTTACCCCCAGAACTTTATAACCGACCCAAACAAGGTTTTGAAGTCCCCTTGAAAGATTGGTTCTGTGGACCTATGAAAAGCTACCTGCAAAAGGAAATTTTAAATGCTGATTTTGTTCAAGAACAAGGCATTTTTTGTTTCGATAAATTAAAAAATTTATGTCAGATTGTCTGGGAAGGAAAAAATACAAAAGAAGACTGGACACTCTGGGCGGTTGTCGTATTCCAACATTGGTACAAAAAATATTTTTTAGCAAAAAAATGATGGATTTATCAAAAGATACCTGGAAATTAGGAGAGAAAACATTTCATAGTAGAATAATACTCGGTACTGCAAGGTATCCAAGCCCTGCACAAATGAAAGAAGCTTATATAGCCGCTGAAAATGAAATTATTACCGTATCCATACGAAGAGTAAATTTACAACAAAAAGAAAAAACCTTTTTAGCGGATGATTGGTTTAAGCGGTTTCATTTACTGCCGAATACATCAGGTTGTTACACAGCTAAGGAAGCTATTTTGGTTGCCCAATTAGCAAGGGAGGCTACTGGAAGTAATTGGATAAAAGTAGAAATAACAGGAGATGAAACCACATTGTTACCCGACCCCTTAGAGACCATCAAAGCTTGTGAAGTTTTAGTTAAAGAAGGATTTGTAGTTTTGCCGTATTGTTCGGATGATTTGGTGTTATGTCAGCGGTTGGAGCAGGTAGGTTGTGCGGCAGTGATGCCATTAGCCGCTCCCATAGGTTCCGGATTAGGTATACGCAACGCCCATCAATTACAACTTATTAAAAACTCGGTCTCTGTACCTGTAATTATTGACGCAGGCATAGGAACCGCATCGGACGCTTGCCTTGCAATGGAATTAGGTTGTGATGCTATATTATTAAATACTGCTGTTGCCGAAGCAGAAAAACCTGCACAAATGGGGCTCGCAATGAAACTTGCTGTCCAAGCAGGAAGAGTAGCCTTTTTATCAGGACGTATCCCTAAAATCTTTCACGGTAAAGCCTCCTCTCCCCTTGAAGATATTATCGGAAGTTAATAAATTTAAGCAGGCATCTTCCCAACCCTTAAAAACATTTTTAGCGTAAACATAATTATTTTATTTTTGCCAATATGAAGAGAAGAGACTTCTTAAAATCAGGCATAGCATTAGCCGCAATTACAACTTTAAATCCCTGGACAAGCCTATTTGGTAAAGAAAAAAAATTAAATGACGAACTTCGACGTTCCGATTTTGGTGCAGATTTTTTATGGGGCGTTGCAACTGCCGCATACCAAATAGAAGGTGCTTACCAAGAAGATGGTAAAGGTTTATCTATATGGGATACCTTCTCCAATACTAAGGGTAAAATCAAAACAGGTGAGAATGGGAATATAGCTACCGATTTTTATCATCTTTATGAACAAGATATAGCACTCCTCAAACAAATGAATATACCTAATTTTCGTTTTTCTATTGCTTGGTCAAGGGTGTTACCGAAAGGAGTGGGCGAGGTCAATAAAAAAGGGTTAGAGTTTTATCATAAGGTAATAGATGCTTGCCTTGAACGAGGAATTGAACCATGGATTACTTTGTATCACTGGGATTTGCCGCAGGCATTAGAAGATAAAGGAGGTTGGATAAACCGCGAGGTAATTCAGTGGTTCAAGGAGTATGTAACCTTATGTATTCGTGAATTTAAAGGGAAAGTAAAAAATTGGATGATTATGAACGAGCCAACGGCTTTTACAGCGCTTGGGTATATGTTGGGAATTCATGCCCCCGGAAAAAAAGGAATAGATAAATTTTTAAAGGCTTCGCATCATACCGCATTGGCTCTCGCAGAAGGTGGAAGAACTATCCGTGAGTTATTCCCCCAAGCTAATATCGGCTCTACTTTCTCTTGCTCCTACATAGAACCTTTAAAACCTAAAAATAAACACCAAAAAGCCGCAGCACGAATTGAAGCCGTTATGAACAAGTTTTTTTTAGAAGCAGTTTTAGGTAGAGGTTATCCTATTCAAGACTTCCCAGCTTTAAAACGTATAAAAAAATTTATGTTGCCCGGTGATGAAGATAAATTAAAATTTGATTTAGATTTTGTGGGACTACAAAATTATACGCGTGAAGTAGTTAAATACAGTCTTTTTAGACCGGTTATCTGGGCTAATCAGGTAAAGCCGCAGAAAAGAGGAGTAGAAACAACCGAAATGGGCTGGGAAGTTTATCCTGAAAGCGTTTATCAAATGTTAAAAATTTATGCTTCTTATCCCGAAATCCCTAAAATTATTATCACAGAAAGCGGAGCATCTTTCCCTGACAAATTAGAAGACAGTAAAATTCATGACGAAAAAAGAAAAAAATATTTGCAAGATGTACTTAAACAAGTTTTAAGAGCTAAAAAAGAAGGCGTTCCTGTACAAGGTTATTTTATTTGGACTTTTACTGACAATTTTGAGTGGGCAGAAGGCTTCAGACCACGTTTTGGTTTAGTTTATGTGGATTTCCAGTCCCAAAAACGTTATATCAAAGATTCAGGTAAATGGTTCGCAGAATTTCTATCTAAATAATATTGAGAATGGGATCTCTTGTGATATATTATCTTGATTATTGTGTATTATACAGGTTTTAAAGGATGGGGTTTGTTTGATTTAATCAAATTAAAGTTTCTTTTTTACGTTGCTTGTATTACCTTTATTGAAGTTTTCTTGTGGCTGTTTAAAACAAAAGATAAATAACTTCATAAAAAACATAACCTAGATGTAATTTGTAGTTAAAAAAGTATTAACATTGCAACATTATTTGAGCACCTATGTCTTTACAAGCGAAATTTGAAACGTACAAAAGTATTTTAGAGAACGCATTAAAAGCATTAAGGAACCGTGAATTTTTTGCGCAGTATCCTGAGATGCCAAGCCCCGCTGTATATGGAGAAGATGCACAAGCAAGAGGTCAACAAGCCTTTGAAAATCAACTAAATAAGCCTTTTGATAGACTACTACAATCTGGAGAATGGATTACTTCTGCAGAAAAGTCTCCTTATAAAAACGAACCTATTGGTATTCAGTATCCTATCTACCAAGATGTAAATCAATATGTAGAACTTTCTAAAAAAGCTTTTCAAACCTGGAAAAAATTAAGCGTTGAAGAGAGAACAGGGGTTCTAATAGAATGTTTAGAAAGAATCAAGAACCATTTTTATGAGATTGCTTTTGCTACTATGCATACCACAGGGCAAGGATTCATGATGTCTTTTCAAGCATCTGGACCTCATGCGAATGACCGTGCTTTGGAAGCCATAGCCATGGGCTATGAAGCACTTACCTATTTCGCTAACCATACAATCTGGACAAAGCCAATGGGAAAAATTACCTTAAACCTTGAAAAAGAATTTATTCCCGTCCCAAAAGGTGTGGCTCTTGCGATTGGTTGCTCTACTTTCCCTATATGGAACACCGTACCTGGTATGTTTGCAAGTTTAATTACAGGAAACACTGTCATTGTGAAGCCCCATCCACTAGCAATTTATCCGATTGCTATCGTCGTAGCTGAAATGCAAAGAACCTTCCAAGTTAATGGGTTAGACCCTAACATCGTACAAATTGCTGTTGACCAACCCAACCAACTTATTACCAAACTTTTAGCTGAACATAAAGATATTAAAATTATAGATTTTACGGGAAGTTCCTCCTTCGGAAATTACATAGAAAGTTTGCCTAACAAAATCACTTTTACAGAAAAAGCCGGTGTAAATTCCATTATATTAGACTCTACCACCAATTACAAAGAAATGCTAAACAATATTGCCTTCTCGGTGAGTTTATATAGTGGTCAGATGTGTACAGCACCGCAGAACATTATGGTCTCCAAAGAAGGTATTCAAACCGAAAACGGCATAAAAAGTTTTGAGGAATTTGCTCAAGATTTTAAAGCGGCAGTAGAAGGCTTATGCCAAAATCCCAAAGCAGGACCCGCCGTATGTGGTGCTATTCAAAATGAAAATACCTTAAAGCGAATTGAAGAAGCTAAAAAATTAGGTAAAATCATTTTAGAACCCCAAAAAATACAAAATCCTGAATATCCTAATGCTATGACCTCTAGTCCCTTAATTCTTGCCATTTCACAAGAAGATAAACAAGTCTATGAACAAGAGTTGTTCGGTCCTGTTGTTTTGTTAATTCAAACAAACTCCACTAACGACAGTATAGCCGTTGCTAAAGAAATTGCCCAAACACACGGATCGATTTCTTGTTTAGTATATTCTACAAAAAACGAAGTAATAAAAAAAGTGAAAGAAGAAATGATGGAAGCGGCAACCTCCGTATCTTTCAATTTATATGGACCTGTTTATGTTAATCAAAATGCGGCTTTTTCTGATTTCCATGTTACTGGAGGTAACCCCGCAGGTAATGCTTCGTTTACTGATGCTTCTTTTGTTACTAAAAGATTTCATTACGTAGGCTTCCGCCAACCAAAATAAAAGAAAAATGTAAAAAGTGGTTTAAAAAGCCACCTTAATTATTTTTATCCAGTTATTTTTGCCCAATTCGGCTCGTCTCCGGGTAATTCCGCTCGATGTGACCATTTTAATTTCCCTTGAAAGAATACAAAAGTACCACTCAAAACCATGGGGTCCTCCTTTCCTGAATAACTTTCATTTTTATATCCCTTAAAAGTTAAATCAACTACCCTTTTCAAAAATGTAGGCAAAAAAAATTGGGAGGGTGTCATTCTATTGATTTTAAAACGTTTATATAGAACTTGCTCGGGGTCAGAGATGTGAAGCGTATTAGGGAAAAAACGCTTTTCAAAAAATTTTTCTCCTTTTTCTAAATCAGAAGTATGCACAAAAATTATAGGAGGAAATTTAGGATTTTTTTCCACTAATTTTTTCAGTTCATCTACAGAATGCTTACAAAACATACAGTTTAAATGTCTCAAAAAATGGATTATCACCAAAGGGAAATGCTGTATAATTTCAGAAAAGTCATCACTTGGCAGGTGCATACCATGTACTTTTATTCCTTCAATTGAAATGTCTTCTGCCATAAATTTACTAACTTTGCAAATTAAAAACAAATATATGCAAAATTCCATTTATATAATAAAAATTATATTTTTATTTTTCCTTCTGGCATGCAACGCACATAAAAAACAAATTATTCAAGAAGCTCCTTTAATATCGGATACTTTCATAGATAGCGATAGCACGCTTCATAAAATAGAACCTAATCAAAAATGGGTATTATGGAACGATAACCACATCTTATTAGCAAGAGATTTAAATATTCAAACCCCTAATTTATTCATTAATCCTAATTTCCCCGATAGCATATTTCCTTATTTCACCGATGAACAAGCCAAAGAAATTCAGAATTTTAAGTTTATCGTTGATAGTGACGAAACAGAAGCCTCTTTTTTAATTGCATTGAAGAACAATAAAAATCCCCCAGTCAATTTAAGAACACAAAAATTAGATGATATCCTTTACCATATTCGCCTCATTGGTAAAATATTTGGTAAAGAAATTGAAGCCAACCACCTTGCGGACTCATTAGCAACAGTAAAAAATGCTATTCAAAAAGCCTTGAAAAATAAAAATAAACTAAATTACAAAGTAGCCATGATTCTAAATAACGAACCTTTATTAGTTGCAGGAAAAGGTAGCTATTTGCATGAAATGATGTTACTTTGTGGCTTCCAAAATATTTTTGAAGATAAATCAGAGGCTTCCACCCAAGTTACCATTCAAGAAATAATCCAAAAACAGCCCGATATCATTTTTGCTATTTCAGATGACCCTAAATTTTCTGAACAATTCATTGGGCTAAGTTCTCAAACCTTCCGTATCCCCGCCATTCAGAACGAAAAATCTTTTCAATTAAGCCCTTATAATTTTTTAGGATCTAATAAAGAATGTTTTTTAGGATTATATCAAATGGCAAAAGCCGCCTATCCTACCGCCTTAGAACCTTACGACTCCTTAACCATCAAAAAAATAAGATTGTAATTACCATATTATTAAGAAATATGAGAAAACTTTGTATTCTAATTACAGCACTATTCATAAGCTATTATTCATTGTACGCGCAGGACTATGACCATGAGCATAACAAAGAAGAAAAAAAGAAATTAGATACTTTGTTTATTCAAGAAGTAGAAATTCCCAAAGAAAAAGGACTGTCCGATAAAGTCTTGCATGCAGAACCTTTATACATAGACTTGATACGCGACTTAGGCGCAAGAAAAGGCGAACATGAATGGAACTTAGGCTTCGGGTTATTTGACAATATCCATTACGACAGATACTCAACCCTTGTAGAATACGAATTTGCTCCTATAAACAGACTCGGACTAGAAATTGAGATACCTTTTTCCTTTTATTTACCCCTCAATGTAGATACAGGTAATATCCCTAAAAGTAAAATTAACAGCCTCAAATTAGCCACTCAATATACTTTTTTAGTCTCTGAAAAATCAAAAACCTCTCTAGCTATTGGTTATTTGCATGATTTTGAATTCATCTCTTTTAGTGAATACGGCAAAAAAAATTTTTATAAAGGAAATATCTATAATCCTTTCTTTATAGCCGCTAAACGATGGGGAAATAACTTTCATACACTCCTCTACACTGGTCCCATGTTTGAACACATTTTTGACGACAAAAAATGGAGTTCTGAATTTCATATCAATACGAATGTGCATTATATGATTTCAGGAACTCGTAATTTTATCGGAATAGAAATTAATAAACTTATTTATGGTAAACAACTGGATATGGTTTTACGCCCACAGATGCGACTTGGCATAGCCCATAATTTTCTAATAGGTATCGTCACAGGAATACCTATTAACCGAGAAAATGAACGGTTTAGTACTTTCTTTCGGCTTATCTACGAACCCAAACGTAAAGCAAAATCTAATCATTAAAAAACTATAACTTATATGAAATACAATCTTTATTTCAATCAAAAAAAGCTTTTTTTGTAACTATAATATCTGAACCTTTTATCAATATATTCTTATCTTTGCGGTATAAATACAAGTATATGAACGGAATATTTCAAGTACCAGAACCTAAGAACGAGCCCGTAAAGAATTACGAGCCTAATTCAAATGATAGAAAACAACTAGATCAAGAAATTCAACGCATGCGTTCAGAGGTGATAGAAATACCGATGTACATAGGCAATGAAAAAGTGTATTCAGGAGAAAAAAGAGCAATATCACCACCTCATGACCATGGGCACGTAATTGGCTATTTTCATTATGGTAATGCAGAACATGTACGTTCAGCGATTAAAGCGGCTTTGAAAGCTAAAGAAAAATGGGAAAAAATGCCCTGGCAGGACAGAGTAGCCATATTCTTGAAAGCGGCAGAACTTATCACTGGTCCTTACAGACACAAGATGAACGCCGCTACAATGCTCGCTCAATCTAAAAATATTTTTCAAGCAGAAATTGATGCAGTCTGTGAACTTGCAGATTTCTTCCGCTTCAATGCCTATTTCTTAACACAAATTTACCAAAACCAACCTATCTCTGCCCCAGGAACATGGAACCGATTAGAATATAGACCGCTCGAAGGCTTCATTTTTGCTTTAACACCCTTCAATTTTACTTCTATCGCAGGGAATTTACCTACTGCCCCAGCCATGATGGGCAACGTAGTAGTATGGAAATGTGCTGATACCCAAGTATACTCCGCTCGCTTAATTATGGAAATTTTACTAGAAGCTGGCTTACCTCATGGTGTTATTAACCTTATTTATGTTGATGGACCTACCGCAGGAAAAGTCATTTTTTCTTCTAGTCAATTTGCAGGGTTACATTTTACTGGTTCAACAGCAGTATTCCAAAATTTATGGAACACCATCGGTAACAACATTCGTAGATACCGTTCTTATCCAAGAATCGTAGGAGAGACCGGTGGTAAAGACTTTGTTCTTGCACACCCTAGCGCCAATCCTAAAGCATTAAGCGTAGCATTAGTAAGAGGAGCTTTTGAATTTCAAGGACAAAAATGCTCTGCCGCCTCTCGTGCTTATATCCCCGCAAGCCTATGGGAGACCGTACAAAATTACATTGAAACAGATTTAAAATCCATAAAAATGGGTAGCCCCGAAGAACCTCAAAACTTCATTAATGCTGTCATTGATAATAGAGCCTTTGAAAAAATTGTATCTTATATCGAATGGGCAAATGAAGACCCTCAATCCCATATTTTGTTTGGAGGTAACTATGATAAATCTAAAGGTTATTTTATTAAACCGACTGTTATCTTAACCAATAACCCTAAGTCTAAAACCATGGTTGAAGAAATTTTCGGACCCGTTCTTACTATCTACGTTTATGAAGATAAAGACTGGGAAAAAGTTTTGACGTTGATAGATGAAATCTCCCCCTATGCTTTAACAGGGGCTATTTTTTCCCAAGATAGACACGCTATTGTTCAGGCTACTGAGCGACTACAAAACGCAGCAGGTAATTTTTATATCAACGACAAACCTACTGGTGCAATAGTCGGGCAACAACCCTTTGGGGGTGCAAGAGCCTCAGGAACTAACGACAAAGCCGGCGCTATCTTTAATTTATTGCGATGGGTTTCACCAAGAGCCATCAAAGAAACTTTTAACCCTCCCTTAGATTACCGATATCCCTTCTTAGGCGAGTAAAAATCAAAAAAGCACCTTGCAAGGTATTACCTTTTACTGCCCTTGCAAAAGCTTCAAAAAAATACTACCCATAGCAATAAATCTAAAACTAAAATGCCCATCGTGCAATATACAAAGGATTTTATGGTAACATTACCAACACTTTCTGTATTACGTTCCGCTTGAAACCCTAAAAAACAAGCTATCGAGCCTATCCATATTCCAAATAAAAAGGATTTCAAAATCCCCATGAAAATATCTTTTAGGAAAAAAAAACTTTTTATTGAGTCTAAAAAAACAGGAATCGTTAAATCCATAAAAAGTAAAGAAACACTAAAAGCTCCAATTACACCAATGAAACTAGAATAGACGGTTAGAATGGGCATCATAATAACGAGGCTCCAGAAACGGGGTAAAGCAATCAAACGATTAGGGTCTATGGATAAGGTTTTTAGCGCATCGATTTGTTCAGAGACCATCATAGAAGCGATTTCTGCGCAAAATCCAGAGCCCAATCTACCAGATAAAATCATAGCAGTTAAGACGGGTCCCATTTCAACAATAATGACTCGGAAAGCTTGCCCTCCCAATAAACTCATCGGTACTAAATCCTTAAATTGGTAAGCGGCTTGCCAAGCAATAATAGCACCCGCAAATAAACCAATAAAAATCACTAAAATAAAAGATTGATAACCCGCCCTGTAAAGATGATAAATGAGACTTCGTCTCTCATAAGTTAGATACGGCAGTAAAGCCCATAGCCTCCATAAAAAAAATCCGTACTCCCCGATAGTTTTTATCACGGCTCTTAAAATTAAAATTGAAAATACAAAAATGCTTTATAAGTTTGGTTCACAAGCCCTGTGGTAGCCCAAAATATAAAAAACAAAGCTGTTAAGGTCATCATAGCATAAGTAAATTTCCAAGAGAACCGTTCTAATCTTTGAATAAGTTGATAAAAAATAGGAGTTGAAGCTAATACTGCAAGGATAATCAAAAACAAGTTTTCTTGTAAAGCCCATAACAAAAATTCATTGTAGAGTGGAAGATGGTTAAAATCAGTAGCTTGATACCAAAATAAAATCCACTGGTTTATATCTGTAAAATAGAACAAGGTCATGCTCAAAATAATAGCAGACAGGAGATAGATATGCCCCAATAAAGCCCATTTATCTAGGTATTTTTTTAGGAATAGGATTTCTATGGAGATAGTCAAACCGAAGAAAGTCCCCCATAAGATGTAGTTCCAACCTGCACCATGCCAAAACCCAGAAAGGGAAAAGGTAACTACAATGCTCATGACAAGCCCCAGTTTTCCATAATTTCTTAAATGAAGGTTAAGAGGTAGAAAAACATAATCATTAAACCACGAGGAAAGGCTAATATGCCAACGTCTCCAGAACTCGGAGGTACTCTTAGCCACAAAAGGATACTGAAAGTTTTCTTTGAAATCTAAACCCATACATTTACCTAAACCGATAGCCATATCTGAGTATCCTGAAAAATCAAAATAAATCTGCAAAGCAAAACTTATAACTCCAAACCAAAGTCCTAATATGCTGGCGTATTGATTTTGTGGTGTAATAAATTGAGTTGAAATACTCGCAAAAACATCTGCAATCCAAACTTTTTTAAATAAACCTATCCCAAAACGCTGTAGCCCTTGAAGAAATTGTATAATTTGGAAAGATCTTTTAGCGATTTGAGGTTGTATATCCATATAACGGGTAATAGGTCCTGCCATAATATTTTGAAAAAGAAATACATACACTAAAAAATGAAAATAGGAGGTTTCTGCATCAATTTTTTCATAATAAACATCAATTTGATAAGATAAAACTTTAAAAGTATAAAAGGATAAACCAAGTGGCACCCACCACTCATTAGAAGTAACTAAATAGGATAAATTAAAGATGCTCAACAGAAATGGTAAATATTTAAAGGAGAGTAGTAACCCTAAATTCATAAAAAGAGAAATCCATAAAAAAAACTTAGCACGAGAGTGATTTTTTTGCATTGCTATAGCTAAAAAAAAATCAATAGAAGCCGTTGCCATAAAAATGAAAACATAGATAGGCTCAGCCCAGGCATAAAATAAAAGGGAAGCTAATAAAAGGATAAGATTTTTGTAAGTAGAAGAATTTCCGATATAGTATAAAATAAGCGTAAAAGGCAAAAAACAGTAAATAAAAAGAAGTTCAGAGAAGGGCATGAATGTTATGCTTCAAAAGAAAGAAATTTATGTGATAAAAAACTAACAATAGCTATCGTTCCACCAGCAAAAAGTCTAACAAACCCACCATAAAAAGGAATTTTAGGAATAGTTTCAGATATTTTAGGTAACTGAAAATATAACAATTGCATAAAGCCAAAATTCGCAAAAAATACTACTATGCTTATCAAAAAAAAACGCTTGAACTGGGTTTTTGTTGCTAATTCGGACTCTGAAAAAACAAAGAACTTACTAACTAAAAAATTGGTAATAAGTCCTAAACTAAAACTGATAATAAATGAAGGGAGGTGTAAATGAAATAAAATGAAATGATACAAGAGCGTGTAAGCAACCAAATCCACAGCCATACCTGAACCTGCCGCTATGATATATCTAAAAAATTGCTTTTTGAATTTCTGCATACCTAAATTTCTAAAACCATATTATCTATTAAACGTGTTTTTCCTATATAAGCTGCAATAGCAATCAATATTTTACTACCTCTCTGAATTTCTTGAATAGGTACAAGATTGTAAGCATCTAAAATTTCAAGATAATCCAACTTTACAAAACCATTTTGAGCAAAAGTTTCTCTGTATTTTTTTAATAAAGATTGAATTTGGAGAGCGTTCATTCCTATTTTGAGTTCTTTCTGAATGGAATTCAGGGTTTTGTATAAAATTAAAGCATTTTCTCTTTCTTCAGCGTTAAGATAAATGTTACGAGAACTTAATGCTAAACCATCAGACTCTCGAACCGTAGGAATAGTAATCAGTTGTGTATCTATAAAGAATTCATCTATGAGCCTTTGAATAATGACCGTTTGTTGATAGTCTTTTTGACCCATAATTAAAAAATCAGGTTGAACAATATTCAAAAGTTTAAGGACTACAAGACCTACCCCATCAAAATGAGTAGGGCGCGACAAACCGCAAAGTTTTTGACTTAAAAAAGGAAGGGTGAGTTGAGGAATTTCTAAAAAAGGATACATCTCCTGAACAGATGGAGCAAATACACAATCTACAGGTATATTGTTCTTCTTAATAGTTAGTATATCATTATCCAAATCTCGGGGATATTTATCATAATCTTCATTTCCACCAAACTGTGTTGGATTAACAAAAATACTGAGAACTACAAAATGCGCGTAAAATCTTGCTTGCTTCAATAATTCTATATGTCCTTGATGCAAAGCTCCCATCGTTGGAACAAATGCAATTTTAATTCCTTTTTGCTTTATAGGTCTAATATTTTGTTTTACCTCATACACTCGAGTGAGAACTTTCATAAAATATCACAAAAATAATACTTTTTTTATCGCTAAAAGTCAATTATATGGATTTTTTTGGCACAATATTTGTAAGTAAAATTTTTAATCAAATAATTTTTTTTAGTATCTAAAAATAAATTAACTTTGCAATCTAATTTTCAAACATATATGAAATCTATCAAATTAAGTTTAGTATTATTTGCAGTAATAGCCACAATCTTTGTAGGCTGTAAAAAAGATGATGAAGAAAAACAATTGAACCCGACCATTAGCTTTGCTAGTGATGGACCAGGTTTCTATGTAGCAGACGCATCCGTTGACTCCGGCACTACTGTAAAAGTAAAAATTATTGCACAAAAAGGGAAAGACGGTGCTAAATTAAAAATGTTTAAAGCCACTAAAACCGTAACCGGAGCAACCGAAACCCTCGTAGATTCTACTTTGACCTCAGCTAGTGATGAAACTTTTAATTACACTTACTCCGGTCCAATCGTTACAAGCCCAACTACTCTAAACTTTACTATTACGGACAAAGATGGTAAATCTGCTACTAAATCCATTAAATTTACTATCACAGCTGGACCCACCATTACCAAACCTACGGTAACTACTCTAAACTTTACAAGCACTTTAGTATTCTTTAATGGAAGCACAGTAGTGGATACAGCTACCGCAAAATCTTCTCCAAATACTGCTTATTTCAGATATTACAATAGTAGTGCAACAGGAACAACTCTTATCTCTGGGGCTCAATTAGCAACTGCTGCTTATTCAAGTACACCTATCTATGCTCCTTGGGCAACTGCTACTGCTGAATTTAGAACACTTTCCATCTCTGACACCGAATTTCAAGCCGCTAAAAATCAAGATAAATCACAACTTACTACTTGGTTTGATGCGGGTACTAAAACCGTTGCAGACCCTAACAACCCCGCTGGTACAAGAGCGAATAATTTAGCTCCTGGTCAATTTTTAGGTATTTATGCTGGAAACAAAATTTGGATTGCCAAAGTCACTGCAACTTCTCAGACTTCATTATCTTTAGAAGTATTGCACTGATTTAGCCTTAACTATTTAGTTTAAAGAGAAATAATGAGGCTGCCTTTAAAGACAGCCTCTCGTTTTTTCATAGTCTTTCTATTCTTAAATTGAGATTTTCAAAATAACTAACCAACTCACATTTTCACTTCCTCCACATACAACTGTTCCTTCACCGCTACTACCGTCAGTAAATGCATATTAGGGCGTGCTTGTAACGCTTTATCACTTTCGTAATATCCCAAAAGCTGTGTTTTCGCTTCCTGTTGTACCTTCTCTAACTCATGAGCTTGCTCTTTCTTCAAATACTTTAATTCTATCACATATTGATGATGCGGTGGATTATTCGGCTTATTGAACAAAATCAAATCAGGATAACCCCCA
>CALLNY010000027.1 GCA_938005475.1 uncultured Bacteroidia bacterium
TCTATTTTTTCGTAAGTTCCAATTTGATTATCGTTATCAACAAGGATATTTTCTGTGAAGGTAAACCATGTTTCAGCATTGTAAGATTTAAGAATTTTAAATTTTCCTTTATGATTTAAATTATCATTTTGCCAAGTAAGATAGACAAACGGTTGAGGTTTAGACATATAAGAAGCAATAAAATGCAAATTAAGAGTAGGAAGAGGTGTTCCATAACCCAGAAAAAAGATACCTTCATTATCAGATCCTGACGCACTTCCTGCTAAATTATTACAAGGATTTGAGTTGTTATTACAACCAGCTTGACCATTAAGCGTTTGGAAAATTGAATTAGAAGGCTGAGCGGGAACTGATGCAAAAATAGCCCCTTGACCACCTGCACCGCCTCCTCCGTGTGTACTTGAATTTACTGAACCACCGTTACCACCATTTGCGCTCACAGTCAAAGGACAAGAAGGAGATAGTAGAAAATTATCTACTTGTAGTATAATAGAACCACCTGCTCCACCACCACCACAACCATCCCAACCACCACCTGCTCCGTCTAACCCATTTGCAGAAATTGTTCTACTGGGGCAGCCAGAAGTAACAATTTGTTTGGCTTTAATAAATATAATTCCACCACCATTTCCGCCATAAGAATCAAAACTATTATTTCTTTCTCCAGCTCCTCCTCCACCACCCATAAATATACGATTTACAGTAATATAAGAACTAAGAGCTATTCCTCCTAAACCCCCTGCGTTAGTACTAACAAGATCACAATTCCAACCCCAGCCTCCTAATCCTCCTGATGTAAAGTTGCCGCCGCCGCCGCCACCTCCATTATGACTATTACCCCCTCCACCCCCATTTATTATTTTACCTCGCGCCGCAACAAAATTTGGATTTGTATTTCTATATATTCCCTCACCTTTTGGTGCTCTTGGAGAGTAATAGTTATCTATAAAAATATTATTTTCACAAGTAGGATTTGGTAAAGGTGACCAATTACTTAAACTATTATAATCATTTGCACCCCCTCTAAATCCAATACCATCTGCTGTAATATTATGATTTAAAGTAAGCGTTCCCGGAACTTCCAAAGCTACAATACCACCAATATCCCCATTCCATGCAAGTCCAGTAATATTACCGGTAGTGGCGTAGTGAGGAGTGCCGAATCTTCTGAAACTCACTAATTGAACCCGACAATTTGTGCAAGTATTATAAGTATTACTTATGGCATTTACTTGAATGGTCGGTAAACTTTTGTTCGTTATAGTTACTACTTCATACTTTCCCGCAGAACCAATAGCCGCTAAATCCCCAAAAGATGCATTGTCAGCGGTATTTGTTCCTATTACATCATCTTGCATCTGAATTAAAATTGCTTTCTCTCCCACATTAAAAGTATGGTAAGTCTCGTTAACGCTTGCTAATGTAAGCGTTGTCCCTGATATTGCCGTTACTTGCGCATAGGCATTAATGATTTGTCCGCGTAATTGTGAAGTTAATGCACAGAATAAAGCAAGAAAATAGTAGATTTTTTTCATAAATGCGTAAAATAGTTATTTACGTTGTTTTACGAAAAATTTATAAAAAGGTTACAATAAAAATAAAATTTTTTTGAATGAAGATAATGAAGGTAAACAATAAGTTTATGAACATTTAATTAAAAATTGGTTTATCAGTTAATTTTTAGCGGCAAACAAGGCAATCTAAAACATTATGAAAGTATGTGGTCGTTGAGTAGTGAGAGAAGCGAACGTACCGAAACGACCGCATTTCCCCGAAACATGGTCATTTCGGTACGGCTTCGCCTACTCAATGACCACATACATTTTAAACCACCACTACAATATAGTCTGAATAGCTTCTCTATTAAGGGTTTTATTTTGCTTTACTAATAAGTTGATACAGCATTTTTTTGTACTCGGGCTTATTAAGTTCTTCTATCAGTTTTTTGTATTCTTTATTTTTTTCCAAGAGTACTGTTCCATATCCGTTAATCCAAACAAACTCGGAATTGGGTTCATTGGATACAGTTATTCCCATTTTTTGCAGTTCTGAAAAAACTTTTTTGTAAAATGCAATATATTCCTTAACCGTTTTTTCAAAAGACTCTTCTACGGCAAGAAAGGTTTTAACAAAAGGTGTATTACCCACAATGGTATTATACACCTCTTTTTCATTTTCTTGTGCATAGATAAGATACCGTAGTATAAAAAACTTAAACTCAATATGCCATCATTACAGACTTTGTCTCTTGCAGGTATTCTATTATCCATTTGTCATAACTACCTTTATGGTCTGCATAATACTGACTTAACCGCAGTGCCGTTGTTGCTCCTAAACGATACGCATTCATTTCGTCCAGCAGTCCGAATATGCCATGGTTTTGGGTACTGCTATTTCCGTTAATATAGTTAGCTACCCTGAATGTAACCAAGTTATTTTTCTGAATATAGTAATAGATTTTTTTACTTGGAAATACTTTACTTAATTTATCTAAATTCGTTTGATTTGTATCTATAAAATAAGTGTAATACCTGTTCTCTACATCACATATATTGTTCTTTTGCATGTACAGATACGGATTGCCTGTATATTCGTGGTTAAATTCATGTACCAATGTAGGAATTTGCCAGAACATTCTTTGAAAAGTATTTTCATCAAGATAATTCTCTACTTTCTCAACACTGGTAGTAATTTTAGCCCCGCAAAAATTATAACTTTCAGGCAGGTTTTGCACATAACGTACAATATAATTCCCTTGTACATCATATTTTTTGAGAACATCTAAATTCTGACGAATAAGTTTTTTTTATCTTGACTGTATGCGTTCTGAAATACACTCACCAACAGACGGAATAAAATACCCTTGTAGAGCATCTGTGTTTTATTTTCGTACACTAAAAAGTAGGTGTATTTTCTGAGTATTTTTTTGACAAAAGAATGTAATACATTATTACACACGATTAAAATTCAAAATTATATCTTTAAAGTTTAAAAATCAAGTTGAATTTTAGTTTACAAAGATACAAAAAATTTCACTCTCCTACCATCACAAAAGCCCCCCAATAATAAGGGTAAATGTATTTTTCTTTGAGAGCATTTTGGGCATTTTGAAAAGCAAGGCGTTTGGGTTGCTTCTTCTGCAAAAGGTTTTCGTAGAAAAGGGTCATCAATTCTTGTGTAGCATAGTCATCTACTTTCCATAGGCTCATCAGTATACTTTTAGCACCAGCTTCTTGGAAAGAGCGTTGCAAACCAAAGACTCCTTCTCCGGCTTTCACTTCTCCCAATCCCGTCTCGCAAGCCGAAAGCACCACCAGTTCTGTACCTTGCAAATTGAGATTAAGAGCCTCTTGGGCAAGAACAATTCCATTTTCTTTGTTACTTGTGGGTTTTTCATTCAGCGTTAGCTCTGCCTCTGCAAGCAAAATACCCGAACGAAGCAAGGGATTATCAAACTTTTTTTCTTCACTGTTCCTATTTTGCTTTTGTTCTTCTATAAAAAAGCCGTGTGTAGCAATGTGCAAAATTGTAGGTGAGACAAGTTTTTTCAAATTCTCTTCATTGGCATCATTTTCTAAATAGATTTTGCAGAAGATATTATTTTCTTGAGCGATTTTTTGAATGGTTTCAACCTCATTTTTGGTTCCGGGCAGGTAAGTTACCGAGCCTGAAAGAGCATCAAAGAAACGTTGTTGTTTGCTGATACGACTTACCCAAGCCTCTTGCGATAAAGAACGCTCTTTACTACCCTGCTGATTTTTTAATTTTTGCCCCGCAAAAATAATAGTGGCTTCGCTGTATTTACCTGCTTGGTATAAAGAAATACCTTGCTCGTTTAGTTCTTCCCAAGATTGGGCAAGTGCAAATTGAGATAATAAGAAAATTGCTAATGAAACAATGATTTTTTTCATAATATTAAAAATTTGTAACTATTTAGGTACATGCAAAATTACGAAAAAGTTTTTATTTTTCGGACAAGAAACTGCCCAACACGATAGAGGAATTACAGCGAATGCTTTTAGAAGTTCTAGTCAAGTTATCGGCTTTGGAAGAGGAGGTAGAGAGACTTCGGAAGGAGAATGCTGCGTTCAAAGCAGAGAACGCCGAGTTACGTCGTCGTTTAGAG
>CALLNY010000028.1 GCA_938005475.1 uncultured Bacteroidia bacterium
TGGTCTGTTGTCGGTTCTAACTTTAATCCTACATCATGTTCTAATGCCACTGCGACCTATCAATGGCAATCCAGCCCTGATGGTGTAACCTGGAACAACATGCCCGGCGAAACTGGTGCAACACTTGATTTGGCTACAGGCTCCGTATTAACCACTACTTATTACCGCCGTGTAACCACTATCGGCTCTTGCCAAAATGTATCTAATACGGTTAAAGTGGTAGTAGATAATGCTTTGTGTATCAATATACGCTGGAAACCTAATACTAACGGTTTGTGGAATGACGTCAATAACTGGCAAAAATACGACTTTGGGAGAGGAGAATGGGTGCCTGCTTGTGTGGTGCCCAACTCCGACTTTCATGTCAAGATAGACAATTTAGCGGGCAACATTGTACATATACCTGCCTCTTATACGGCTTCCTGCGCAGATATCACTTTGGGTGCCAATGCTAAAATTGTTTTTGATGGTAACAATTCTTACCTTGAGGCTTGGGGAAATGTGACTTTAAACGGACTTTTAGAACGTAATACGCCTACGGATAGGGTACGGCTTGTGCTTAGAGGGCTACGGTGTAACGTAGTTATCAATCCTACCTTCACCACAAACGTTGGAACTCGTTATGATGAGCTAACCTTCAACCTACAAACGAACGCTAATTATGCCGATTTGTTATCTCCTGCCATTGTATCAACCGATGGAACACTAAATTTCCAAACGGGAAAGGTCCGTTCTAACATGCCATCCAATCTCTTATCAGTACAAAATACAAGCCCCTCTGCTATTACAGCCACTGATTACCTTCATAATTATTTTTTCTATGATGCTCCAGGAATGCCAGCGGAACTTTCCTGGAGCTGTAAACAACAAGGGTTGTACAAGTTTCCGCTCGGTGTAAGATATTTAGGTAGTTTTTATTCCACTCCAACAGAGCTAAATTTCTGGGATGCTTCTGACTTGAATACTTATGATAGTATCAGAGTTTCCTTTTTTAGACAAAATCCTGGTACCTTTACTTGGACACCCGGAGAGTGTGGAAATGACGGTTATAACGGCTTGTTAGATGCAGGTTTTTGGAGATATTTGCCAGAAGGTGGTACATCTAATCCTGGAAAGTATCACTTAAAAGTGTGGGTAGAAGCTACCTTATGGACAAACTTTACTCCTGTGGTAGGCTCTACTAGCTGGACTATTGCCAAAAGGGCTAATGATGTATCCCCTTGGACTTTAGTCGGAAATTGTGACCCTACATGTGCTAATACCATCTCTCCATGGCTTCTCGCATGCCGCTTAAACGTAAATTCCTTCTCTGACGCCGCTATACCCATAAACTCCAATTTACCTTTCCCCGTCGAGATGCTTCCTCTTGTTGCTACTCCTAATAAAACTGAAATTTTACTGTCTTGGCAAACTTTATCCGAAAAAAATAATAAAGGATTTCATATCTACCGCTCTACAGATGGTAACCAATACTCCAAAATCGGCTGGAAAGACGGTATGATAAACTCTAATACTCCTGTAAATTATACTTACGCTGACCAAGACGTAAAGCCCCATATCATTTATTACTATCGTTTGCATCAAGAAGATTTAGACGGAAGGTTTTCTTATTCTAATATAGCAGAAGCTATGATTGTAGATGAACTATCTTATGCTTTGTCTGTTTACCCTAACCCCACTGATAACTTCGTTAATTTAAGCTATTTCTCTGATATACAAGCCAATATGTACGTGAAACTTTATGATATGAACGGCAAGTTAATTATTCAAGAAGTGGTTCCAATGGAAATAGGTAAGGGTTCTATTCGGTTAGATTTAAGCAATTTAGCTCTTGCTACCTATAACCTTGAGGTAACTGTCAATGGCAAAGTAGAGACCTTTAAGATTATTAAAGCAAGATAAATGAGATAAATAAGACTACGCATAATTATGAAGAGACTGTTTAAATTATTTAAGCAGTCTCTTTTTATTGTTTAAAAGCTTTATTGTTTGAAAAACGTAAAGTATTTATGGATAATGTATTGAATTTCAATTAAATGATAAGATGAAAAGAAACAGAGCCCGAAAGAGAATGGCAAGAGTCACGACCAAATTATTTTACGGAACGATAAACTAAATTTCTTCTTTCCTATTTCAATTAAACTCATTAAAGCCAAAGGCATAATTACATATCCATAACGCATAAAAAAAGCCGAAGTAAAAATAATACTAATTACATAAAAAAGTAGGTAATTATTCATAAAATGATTCTTTTGCAAAAGAAAATTGGTTATTAAAATCAAATAAAGAGCAATTATCACTTCATATTGATAGTTAAAATTGGGTAAATGGTGTTTACCGAAAAATGCTTGAAGATAAAAATAGGTATGCTGAATACCAATCGTTTCTTCTTTTATAAGAAAAGGTTTCATAAAATTAGGAAGTACAAACTTTTGGAGATAATCTATCCAGGGTTCTTGGATTAATAGTTGATAGGAAATTTTTTTTAGGATAGTATTCATTTCTATAGGGGAGAGATTTTTTTGTTGAGCGTAAGTTAATGCAGGTAAATTATCGTTCCACATTTGTTGGGTCATTAGTGCATTTTGAGTAGAAAAAACACTATCAGGAAAGGTTGTTAAAAATTTTTCAAAATCGGTAATAGGTTGTATCCGAATATTAGAATGGGGATACAAGACGGAAACGCTGTTCCATAGATTCAAGCCATCATAAGCATTGACAGCCCAAGTCTTAAATGTAAAATAATTAACCACACGAATAGGAATAGTACAAATCAAGAAAAAAATAATTAAAAAAAAAGTAAATCTCAATCGTTGAAAATTTCTGTAGTAAATATTCTTAAATAAATCATTCAAAACAAAAAAAATTAAAAAAGTAAATCCCACGTAGCGGGTCATAAATAAAGCAAATATACCCAAAGCAAGATTTACTGTATTTATATAGTTCGGATTGGAATAAAAATTATGGTATTTAGAATAACAAGCAAACAATAAAGCAATGAAAAGCCATTCAGACATCAAATCAGAGCAGTAAAAGGTAGAAAAAGGTTCCAAAGCCCAGAATAAAGCCCATAGCATGTAATTTTTATTTATTTTCATACTAAAATAAGTTATTATTAACGAAAAAATAACAGTTTGAGCTATTATTACAAAATATAAATTTGCATAAATAGTAGTTATCAATCTCAAGATAATAGAATACAGAGGAGGATTATATAAATGTCTGATATTTAATAAGTAACGTGGAGTATCCTGTTCGTAATGAAAACCGATTATTAAAACTAAAATTACTTTAAGGCACAAAACGATAGCAAAAAAATGAGTAAAAGAAAGGGATTTACAAAGTAAACGATGTATTTTTTTCATGGTTTGAAGTGAAAAGGTTGGATTTTAGTAGAAATACCAAGAGTAATATGAAAGTTTTGATATAGATATCTTGAATTGTATTCATCGGGACCGTAATAAGCTCTAAGAAAAGGCATTAAATTTCGATTTTTATAGTTTAATTGAGTAACAAAATCAAATTTTAAACGTGTTTTGTGTTGAGGTTGAAAGAAAAAACCTAAATTAAAGTGATAAATTAAAAATAATGATGAGGTGAGAGATTTATGAAAAATAGCATAGGTTTGTAAGGTGTGATGGTAATAAAATGACTTCATGTATCCCATGCTAAAATAAAAGAATAAATGTTCAGTTTGTAAAGCTAATAATTTAAGAAAAGAGCTGTTAAATTTTTTAGTCCAGTAAATTTTAAAAGCATTGACGGAGAAATTACCATTATCAAAATTAATTTTTCCATTAGCGAAGAATAGAGAGTCTTTTTGTCCGTTGGAATGATGTTGAAGGGCAAACAATGTTTGATTAGAGCTATCCCGTATATAAGAAAAACAAGCATCAATTTTATAATCAGGAGTTTTAACGGGGAAATTAGGTTCATTATACATTTTTAGGTTATTTTTAAATAATATCATAGAATACCATTTTGAATTTAAGTTTATAGCAAAAGCAAAAGGAATTTGGGAGTGAAAATATATTTTTTCAAGATTTTGCTTATGACGATAAATGTTTCTATGACCCCATCCCGAAAAAGGATAAGCAAAGAAATGATTATAGAAAAGTTCAAAGAGAGGATTCTGATTTTGAGCGAAGCTAGAAGCATAAAATAAAAAAAATAAAATAACATTTCGCAGTAAAAGAGCTATGTAATAAAAAAGGTTCAAACCCAAGATATTTTTAAAGAGCGTTATAGACACAAGGGAACAGATTTGCCTAAATATTTTGAAAATTTTCAAGATCATGAGTACATACGAATGGCGTTCAGAACACCGGGAATTTTTTTTAAGTTGTTGATGATGTGCTCAATTTCTTCGGTAGAACTTACATAGAACTTAATAGTGCCATCAAAAAGTCCGTCTTCTGTATCAATTTTTATGGAACGAATGTATTTTTTGTGTTGAGTAGAGATAACTTTTACGATATTGCTGAGCATACCCATTCGGTCTTGCCCAATCATTCTCACGGAAACCAGAAATTCAATATCATGATGTTCAGTCCATTTTGCTTTAACGATTTTAGAGGCGAAGTTGGACATCAGTTTAATAGCTTCTTTGCAGTTAGTGCGATGGATATAAATTCCATTGGGTTCAGTAAAACCAACAATACTATCGCCTGGTATCGGTTGGCAACAAGGAGCGATAAGATAATTAAGTTGTTGTACATTTCCCATGACGAGTTCGTCAGGTTGTAATCCTCTTTTTTCAAGGACTAATTTTTCAAATTCATTGACTTTCTGGGGGATAGGAGCATCTAAGTTATTTTTTTTAAGTTCAACAAATTCATTAACTTTTTTGAGGTCAATATGGTGAGTACCTAACCTGAAATAAAATTCTTTCATATCTGGGATTTGGAGGTAGGCAAGCATCTCTTTAAAAACTTGATGATTTTCATCGAGAGACAATTGTAATTGTTTGAGTCGCCATTCAAAGATTTCTTTGCCTTTTTGTATCATATTTTTACGTCTTTCTTTAATAGCTTCTTTAATAGCGTTTTTGGCTTTGGTTGTAGTAACAAAATGTAACCACTCCTCTGTAGGAAATTGTTTTTTAGAGGTGAGAATACGGACTTGGTCGCCGTTGTGAAGTTTAGCATTTAAGCTTAATACTTTATTGTTGACTTTGGCACCGATGCAATGGTTTCCAAGTTGAGTATGAATTTCATAGGCAAAATCTAGAACAGTAGAACCTTTTGGGAGTGTTTTTAAGTCTCCTTTGGGAGTAAAAATATAGATTTCATCGGTATAGAGAGAAGATTTAAACTCTTCAATAAAGTCTATGGCAGAGAGTTGAGGGTTGTTGAGGAGTTCTTGAACTTTGTTAATCCAAGTTTCAAATTTAGATTCTTTAAGAGAATCAATTTTATCTTTATACTTCCAATGAGCGGCTATGCCCATTTCAGCCTCGATATCCATTCTTTTAGAACGTATTTGTACTTCTACCCATTTACCTTGTGGTCCCATGACGGTGGTATGAAGCGCTTCATAACCATTATTTTTAGGATAGGTAAGCCAATCACGCAGTCGGTTGGGGTTAGTATCATAATTAGAGGCAAGTATTCCATACACTTTCCAACAATCAGCGTGTTCAAGACTGGGGTCTTTACTATCAATAACTACTCTGACAGCGAAAATATCGTATACTTCTTCAAAGGGTATTCCTTGCCTTTGCATTTTTTGTGCTATAGAATAAATAGATTTTACTCTACCTTTAATCGTAAAATTTAAACCTATTTTAGTTAATTGTTCTTGAAGTGGAGTAATAAATTTTTGGATATAAGCTTCGCGTTCAGAAGCCGTTTCTTCCAATTTTTTTTTAACGAAATGATATGTATCAGGTTCAGTGTATTTTAAGGAAAGATCTTCGAGTTCCGATTTGATGTTATAAAGCCCTAAACGATGAGCAAGAGGAGCATAAAGGAAACGTGTTTCCGAAGCAATTTTAAGTTGGGACTCTGGTTTCATGTAGTCTAATGTTCGCATATTATGAAGCCTGTCAGCAAGTTTAATTAAAGCAACACGAATATCATCCGACATGATCAGAATCATTTTTCTGAAGTTCTCTGCTTGAGTGGAACTAGTAGGATCAAAAACTCCTGAAATTTTGGTTAAACCATCAATAATTTTCGCAACGGTATCACCAAATTCTTTCCTTATATCATCAATTTCTGCAAAAGTATCTTCAACGACATCATGAAGTAACGCACAAACAATAGAAGTGACATCGTTCAATCCAATTTCATTACAAACAATACGAGCCACCTCAATGGGATGCAAAATATACGGTTCCCCAGATTTTCTTTTAGCATCTTTATGTAAAAATAAACTTAAATTAAAGGCTTTTTTTATAAGCGCCTTGTCTTCTTTTTTTAAGTAAGCATCACAAGTTGTAATTAAATTTTTGTAGGATTTAAGAATTATATTCTTATCTTTCTCGACCTTGCCATCCATATTACGAATATCTTGTAAATTTAAATAGATTTCTTATAACTCTCATTTGTATTTGTAACATTTTAAATTTTATAACGTAAAAATAATAAAGTATTATATGCTCCCAATATTACTATGTGTTGATGACGAAATGATTTTACTAAAAAGTCTTGAGTATGAATTAGAAGAATTTTTCAACAAACAAATAGAAATACTGATAGCTCAAGACCCTATTGAAGCTATGGAGATTATTCAAGATACATTCAATACACAAAAAAAAATTTTTTTAGTGATTTCTGACCACCAAATAAATGAATATGATGGAATAGATTTTCTCAAAGAACTTAATAAATTTTACCCTTCTATTTTCAAGATATTATTAACAGGCTACAAAACCCCTGAAATCGAACAAGAACTAAAAAATAATCATGGTGTTTACGCGGTAATAGAAAAACCTTGGTTGACAGCAGAAATTATTCAAAATGTACAAGAATGTTTAAATTTATTTTTGGAAAGATAAAATTTAATAGGTTAATTTGCATAAATTTATATCATGAAAAAAAATTTTTTTACTTTGATAGGGTTATTAGGAATTAGTTTTATAAAAGCACAACAGGTATCTACGGCTCGTATGCCTTTGATTACCAAAATAACTGCAACTTGGTGTAACCCTTGTGGAACTTGGGGTTGGAATCTCAATGAAGAGATCATGAATCAAAACCCTGAAGCATTAACATTGTGTCTTCATGCTTCTACGACCTCTCAACTGTATGACCCTGCGGCAGCGGCTATTTACTCTGTTTTTACTCCACTTTCCTCAGGATTGCCTTCTTGGTATGTTGATGGTATAAGAAAAACCCAGTACTCTAGTAGCGGAGGAATCTTCATGACTCAAACTCGTAATGCAGTTAAATCAGCCGTTGACTCTATATTAGTTTTTGATGCACAAGCAGGTGCTGGTTTCCTCTGGAACTGGAATAATAATGTCTTAGAAATAACCGCCAAAGCTGAATTCTTTACTTCATGTAATGGAGAATATTCTTTAGGAGTTTATATCATTGAAGATGATATTGTAAAATATCAAAATGGTATCGGTAATAATGCAGTGCATCACCCTACTTTTAGAAAAGCAGTTTCTAATGAATTAGGAGACCCTCTTGTGAACGGAAATGTTTTGGCTGGGCAGAGTTTTGTGAAAAACTATACCTTTAATACCCCTAATGATTACGTAAAACATAAAATGCGTTTGTTGGGCATAATATGGAAAATGGAGAATGAAAATCCTGTAATAGTAAATACTTCTGTTTCAGATTATTTAGCCCAAATTCCTACCAATAAACCCTTAAACTCTAATGATCATCTAGAAATTTATCCTAATCCAACTACTAATCAGCAGTTCATAGTTCGTAATATCGACATTGAAAAAATTGCTGTATATGATATTCTTGGTAAACATTTACCTATAAAAACTCATATTCATAACAATTATATTATTGTTCAACTACCCGATAATACTTCCAAAGGTATTTACATCGTACATGTAATAAAAAATCATAAAACTTATTCTCAAAAACTTATTGTAAATTAGATTTCCCAAGGCAGATAACAAAAGATGCACCCATCTTTACTCCATTATCAATGGTACTCTCTCTATTTACTAATGTACTTCTTTTACTAAATCCAATAAAATTTTTACTACTTTGGGTTCGGTAGATTTAGCTACTTGAATAATTTCTTCAACGGAAACAGGTTTCAAATTATTAGGGTCACAGATATCGGTTACAATAGAAAGGGCAAACGTTTTTACGCCCATATGATTAGCTACTATCACTTCTGGAACTGTGGACATACCTACTACATCAGCACCTATAATTCTTAAAAAGCGATATTCCGCTCGGGTTTCTAAATTAGGACCTGCTACAGCTACATAAACCCCTTTTTTCACAGTAATATTGTGCTTTTGAGCAATCTGCTCCGCCAAATGAATAAGTTCTTTATCATAAGGTTGACTCATGTCAGGGAACCTGGGACCTAAAAAATCTAAATTATGACCACGCAAAGGATTTTCAGGTTGTAAATTGATGTGGTCTTCTATAAGCATGATATCACCTTTCTGATAAGTTAAATTCAAAGCGCCAGCGGCATTCGATAAAAATAATTTCTGAATACCCAGCATTTTCATAATACGAATAGGATAGGTAACCTCTAACATAGAATAACCCTCATAGTAGTGCGTTCTTCCTTGCATCGCCACAACTTTTTTTCCTGCTATCTTTCCAAAAATCAACTTGCCAAAATGACTTTCCACAGTAGAAATTGGAAAATATGGAATAAAATTGTATGGTAGGGATTTTTCAATTTCAATATGTTCAACCAAACCACCCATTCCCGTTCCTAACACAATACCTATTTCAGGAGTATCTGAATAATATTTTTTGATATAATCTAAGGTTTCGTCAAACTGTGATTTTTT
>CALLNY010000029.1 GCA_938005475.1 uncultured Bacteroidia bacterium
ACGTTCAACTTGCATGTATTAAGCCTTCCGCTAGCGTTCATCCTGAGCCAGGATCAAACTCTTCATCCTCATATTCCATTTTTCTCCCCTCTCGCTCTCGTTTCAACTAATGCCCCCAGTGTCAAATAACTCCTCCTAAAATCACAAAAAACTCACATCAAAACCGGACTGCAAAATTATATCACCACACCTTATTATCCAAATCCATCAACCCCTATCCTTTAATTTTACGTATTTTTACGGATAAAATTACGCAATTTTAAGTAGCGGGGACGGGAATCGAACCCGTGACCTTTGGATTATGAATCCAACGCTCTAACCATCTGAGCTACCCAGCCATGTATAAGAACTAATAAGTCCACAAAATTATTATGATATTCAAAAACTTTGCAATAATAATTATCAACAAATAATTAATTAAAAAAATAGTAATGTGGAAAAGAATACTTACCCCAAAATTATTCGACCATATTAACATTTATTATAAAAATAATATTGGTTTATGAACGATATTCGCATCAATTTAGCAGTTGATGCTTGAAATATTTTCTAAAATCGCTATTAGTAATTTTAGCGATAGTAAATTTAGGTACAATGAAGAGAGAATATTGAAATGGTTATCAAAAATTTCTATAAAAGAACCAAGCGCAGTTTTAATAAGAGAGCTCTACTGGTATAATCAGGAGAAACAAAAAGCATTAGAAATCGTTCATTTATTTGATTTAATACCAATTTTACATAATGCCAAAATAGAGAACCCTTATGGTTATTATCATTGGGACAGCACCTATATAAAGAAAAGACCAATTTATAAAGGAATTCATGGAATATCTTGCCATAATATAGAAGACATTCTGATTGCAGAGAAAATGGGCTATCATTACGCTTTTTTGAGCCCTATATATAAAACGGAAAGCCATCCCTATAAAGAACCATTAGGATTAAACTATTTAAAGGATTGCGTAAATAGAAGTAAGATACCTTTGATAGCGTTAGGTGGAATTCGAAGTGAGCATCAAATTGAAGAGATACAAAAAAGTGGAGCAAAAGGTTTCGCTTCTATAAGGTATTTTGAGAAGGATTAAATCTTTTATTCTCCAATCAGAATGAAAGCTCCCCAGTAATATGGACTTGCAAACTCCTCATTACTTCTTATTGTATCTTGCGCAAAATAAAAAGCTTTTGTTTTAGTCATTTTTTTATTTAACCAGGCATCATAAAAATTAGTCATAAATTCTTGGGTTGCCCTATCATCTACGGACCATAAAGAAAGGATTAAAGACTTAGCCCCCGCTATGAAAAAAGACCTTTGTAATCCAAAAACCCCTTCTTCATTTTTGATTGCCCCTAGTCCTGTTTGGCAAGCAGATAGTACAACTAATTCCGTATTCTGAAGATTTAAATAAGAACTTTCATAAGCTGTTAGAATACCGTCATCATAATTATTGACAATCTTACTTTTTTTAAGCAAATCATTTTCACAGTTGGCAAGCAATATTCCAGAACGCAATAAAGGATTTTGTAATAAAATTTCAAAAGTATTATATTCTAAATAATCGGAATTTAAAATATCTTCATCCTGAATAAAATAACCATGAGTAGCTATATGCAGAATGGATGGGCTTTGCATTGTTTTTAATTTTTCTTCAGTGGCATCAGCTCCTTGCATTAAAGTAGACTGTATTTGCTTATTTTTTAATAAATCATGGATAAGGTCTGTTTCTTTTTTGGTACCTGGTAACATGGGTATACTATTATTAAATCCAAACACTTTATAAACTAAATTTCGTTGTTCTTCGGGAATTGTAAACTGCTCCTCGGGTAATTTATTAGGTAATAAATCATTTCCTTTGTAATTAGGATAGCCTACTATCACAGCAGTTTTAACATTATTACTCGTATTTCTAATATGCTTCAGATTAAGAAGGTAAACTATTTCCATTTTTTGAATTAAAAATTTATTTTCCTCAGGAATAAGTAAAGTACCAATAGGAATTTTATGATAGATACCGTCGCATACTAAATACAGTTTGTTAATCGTGTAATTTTTAAGCACTTTCGATTTTGAGATAATATTTTGCCATAAAACAGCATAAGATTTCTTATCCACATATTTTCTATCTACCACATTTTTAAAATAGTAGCTATATACATAGTCTTCAAGATTACCAGCAGAAACGATTAACAATTCAGGTTGAGTACTGTTTGGAGTAATAATTAAAAAGAAATAATTTGTATCCTTGATTGATACCTGAAGAATAATTTCAATTGCAACTTCATTGGGTTTCAAATTTTGTTGAACAGACTTCCAGCTAACTCTTTCAGGTTTTGGATAGGAAATACCTAATTTCTCTTGTAATAATTTTTCTGTTTGATTAAGTTGATTATACAAACCATTCAGGTCTTGGAAATTCTTTTCACTCTCTTTCATACTCAATACTTTGAGATATTGAGTTTTATAGTTAAGCCATTGGGAATATAAATTTTGAATTTCAGAATTTTTAGAATTAGCGACTAAATTTTTAAAGTTACAGGTGGCTTCCGTCACTAAACCTCTCAACATCATTCTGTATTCTAACAATTCTTCGATAATGGTGGGATTGGAATTGTAGTAATTTTTTACTAATTGCATAAATTGCAGTAAAAATCTTCTCTGTTGTTCCATGAAAGCTATTTTTTCTTTTTCAGAAAGTATAGGAAACACAACAGGAATTTGCTGGAAAAAGGTATTGATTATCTCCTGATAAATTTTATGACTTTGAGCATATTTACCTAGTTTTGTATAGACATAAGCCAAATTAGAAGATATAATCATGTATAGGTTGTGTTTTTTTCCATAAATTTTTTCAATAATGGTACGGCTGTTCAAAAGCATAGTTTCTGCTTGTGTGTACTTATTGAGTTCAACGTAAACAATACAGAGATTGTTTATTATGGTCAGATAATGAGGGTGTTCTTTTCCGAAAACTTTTTCTGCAATAGGAAGCCATTTTTCTAATATAGTTGAAGCATCCTTGTAGTTTGCTTTCACTATAAAAGTAGAAGCTAATTGTGAATTCACAATTATATTTAATGGATGCTCAGGTTCATAATTTTTTAAAATATCTTGACAAATCTTAAAGTATTGGGTAGCCTGTTCAGTTTTATTGTTCATTAAATAGAATGTAGCATAATTATTGAGTAGATTAGCATAGGAAATACTATTTTGCTCAAGAAAGGTTTTACTTAAACTAAAAGCGTTATCCGTCCAGGTAGCGGCTTCTTCATAATTTCCAAGGCGTGCTAAAAAAACGGCATAATTGTTCATTATGTTAATATAATGATGATTTTTTTTACCGACCATCTTTTCGGTTAAAGAGAGTGTTTCCATATAATAATTATCAGCGGTTTTAAAATCTTCTTTTTCTGTATAAAGTAATGCCAAGTTCCCCAAACAAGATATATATTGCATAGATAATTTACCTAATTTTTTTTCAAAGAAATTTAATATTTTAGGTAGATTTTTTTCAGCAAAAGAATAGTCAGCAATCATCATTTTGAATGCGGAATAATTCATTAAAGCCTCTTGATATTCAAGTGAATTTTGAGAATATACTTTATCATGAACCTTCAAAGCAGTCTGAAAAGCAGAATCTGCTTTACTAAAAATTAAATTTTCAGCATAAAGACCTGCTAAATTTAAGAAAATTGTCCCGTAGATAGAGTAATCTTTACCTTGAAATTGCTTAGCAATTTGTAGTCCTTTGTAATAAAAAGTTTCGGCTGATGCTATATTTCCTTTTGCGCCATAACAGCTTGCTAATTGATTATAAGTCAAAGCTATATTGATATGGTCATTATTTCTTTGGTAAATAGTAAGTGCTTTTTCTAATTGCTGGATAGCTTTATTATATTCTCCGATATCTATGAGCAGATCTGCATAATAACCTATGGTCAAAGCGTAATCTTTACTACTGGATTTTTGAAAAGTTTCCCATATGGAAATTGCTTGAAGTAGAATTTTTTCAGCTTCAAAAAATTTTTGTAATTTATGTTTGGCTTGTCCAAGATTTAATAAAATATTGGCATAAGTAGTATTATTTTTTCCTATGGATTGTTCGGTAAGTTTAAGGACTTCCTCAAGCTGTTTCTCGGCATTTAAGTATTTTCCTTGTTTAAATTGTACAACCGCAACAGCTTCTTTAGCCTTAAAATAAAATTTATCTTGCTTGGAAACACTATTTAAAACTTTTTCAAATTGTTTTAGTGCGAGATCATATTTGTAAAGCTCTTTATAGGCGGCTCCTAAGGTAAAATTTAACTCTGGAATTTTTTCGTGTTCTACACCACTAAGTTGGATAATCCCTTCCTCTCCGTATTTAACTGCATCTTCATACTTATCCTGAAAATAGAAAATTTTCACTAAATTGTTGTAAGTAAATACGGATAAAGCTTTACTTTTATCTAAATAAGGGTTAGCTTTCAGGGTATTATAAGCTTCTAAAATCACTTTTTCAGCTTCCTGATAATGTTCACTTTCATAATAGGATTGAGCTAAAATATTTATAATATAAAAAAAATAATCGTTATTGCTACCGAGATGGTCTTCAACACTTTGTTTGGCTTTCAGTAGAGTGCTAATAGCTTTGTCGTATTGTTCATTTTCATACTCTTTGGCTCCTTGGTTTAGCAGTTGTATATACTCTTGAGAAACTATATCAAAAGGTAGTAACCCTAATAAAATAAAATAAAAGAATGTTAGTTTCATTTTACTTGCATTGATTCAACTTGTCAAGGACTCCTTGATAATCTTTAGACGTTTTTAGGTTTAATTTTTCCATCAAGTTTTTACTTTCTTGTAGGTAAGGGATAGCATTAGAACAATCTTTTAATTCATAGTAACAGCATGCAATATCGTAGACAAGGGTAACATAATCTTTATGATTTTTTCCTGTTAATTGTTCTTGTAAGGGTAAAATTTCTTTTATTGACTTTATAGCCTTTGCAAATTCTTGTTTGTAATAGTAACTAAAAGCGGCACTATTCAAAACACCAATATATTCCTTTGAATTTTTACCTTTTGTTTTTTCGTAATATTTTTTTAATTCTTCTATGCAATAATCATATCGAGTAATGTTATTGGCAAATAAAAAGTTAGCGCTAGCACTCTCAACAATAAAAGCATAATTTTCATGATAAGGTCCAAAACCTTTTAAAGCAAGTTCCATAGCCTGTTCATAGTATTTAGATGCCTTACCATACATTTTAGCATCTCTCGCACTTATTGCCGCATAAGTTAGTAAATGATAATAACTTTCACCATAATTTAATAAATTAAAGAACTGGAGAGCCTCCTCAAAGATTACTAGAGCTTCTGAATACTTTTTTTGATTAAATAGTTCTACAGCTTTATTCGCATTTATATCAGCTTTATTATACTGTGCTGTAATATCCTTACCATTTTTATCATATTCTTTTTGAGAAATTAAATTTCCATTTCTATCAAATTCTGCCTCACGCATTATTGCCCCATTCTCAAAATACCATTTATTTCTTCCTTTTAACTTTTTCACTTCTCCATTTTCTTCTTCTAGTATTTCGCCCTCAAAATGCAATTGATTATTAGATATAAAAAAATATTGGGTTATACCAACAGCTTTATCGTCCTTGAATTCAGATATACGATAGTAGACTGCATTTTTTTCATCATCTGTTTCTCGAAACAAAAGATTATAGAGTAAAGTCCATTTACCTTGTTTTCTATTTTGATTGTCCTTTTGATTGGGGTTTTTGGGAATATTTTGCCCTGAAACGCTTAAAAAATAATAAATAAATGTAATAAACAAAAGACTCTTTCTCATACAAATCAATAATTTTTACAAAAGTAACGTGATTAATGCTAACAAGAAATACCCAAAATAGCAAGATTCTTACTTTGAAAAAAACGCAATCCAATAATCTAGATTGCGTAATACGAGGGTAGAAAATAAGAATTTATTTTACAAGTGTTCCGATTTTATCTCCTTGAACAATTCTGATTAAATTATCTTCTTTATATACATTACAGACAATGATAGGGATTTGGTTTTCTTGACATAAAGTAAAAGCCGTAATATCCATAACAGATAAACGATTATCTATTACATAATCAAAAGTTACCTCATCAAATTTGGTAGCATTAGGATTTTTATGGGGGTCATCGGTGTAAACGCCATCCACTTTGGTTGCTTTTATTACTAATTGCGCATTGATTTCGGCGGCTTTAAGAGCTGCGGCAGAATCCGTAGTAAAATAAGGATTGCCTGTCCCTGCTACTAAAATCACTACTCTTCCTTTTTCTAAATGTCTTATGCATTTTCTGCGAATAAAAGGTTCACATACTTGGTTAATTTGAATAGCAGATTGAACACGGGTTTCAAGCCCCCATCGTTCTAATGCATCTTGCAACGCTAAACCATTGATAACCGTAGCAAGCATCCCCATATAATCGGACTGCGAGCGGTCCATCCCTTGTGTAGTCCCTTGTACCCCCCTAAAAATATTGCCACCTCCAATTACAATAGCAACTTGTACCCCTAAATCTACTACTTTTTTTACTTCTTTTGCATATTTCTCTAAAGTAGCATTGTCTATCCCAAATTGCTTATTGCCCATTAAGGCTTCACCACTAAACTTAAGTAGAATTCTTTGATATTTCATATAAAAATAAAAAAGTGCATTTTCATGCACTTAAAAATTTATGAACCTAAAGCTAATCTTTTAAAACCTGTTACCATTAAATCTTTTCCGTGTTCTTTCAAGAGTTGTTGGATAGTTTTAGAATTATCCTTGACAAACTCTTGGGCAAGCAATGTATTTTCTTTAAAGAATTTTTCTAATTTACCGATTGCAATTTTCTCAAGAATATGCTCAGGTTTTCCCTCCTGACGTGCTTGTTCTTTACCAATTTCAATTTCTTTGTCTATGATGGATTGGTCTACGCCATTTTTATCTATTGCAATAGGATTCATAGCAGTAATCTGAATAGCAACATCTTTTGCAACAGAATCCAAATCCTTTGTATTATCCGTACCAGCAAATGCCACTAAAACTCCTATTCTTCCCCCCGTATGCAAATGACCAAATACATATTCTCCCTCAAGTATTTCCAATCTACGAATATCTATTTTCTCTCCAATCTTCCCCATTGCCTCCTCTAATTTTTGTCTGACTGTAATACCCTCTAAATTAGATTTTAATAAATTTTCTAAAGAAGTTATTTGATTGGATTTCGCTAAGTTGATAATACTTTGACCTAACGCTAAAAAATCACTATTTTTCCCCACAAAATCCGTTTCACAGTTCAATTCCATCGCGTAACCTCTTTTTTTGTCATCAGATATTGCCAAAAAAATAGAACCTTCCTTAGCTTCTCTATCTTGGCGAGAAACAGAGATTTTTTGACCTTTTTTTCTTAGAATTTCAATAGCTTTTTGAAAATCTCCCTCTGCTTCTACTAAAGCTTTTTTACAATCCATCATGCCAGCACCTGTTTGCTGTCTTAACTCATTAACTTCTTTTGCAGTAATTGCCATCTGACTTTCTTAAAATTCTGCAAAACTAATTTTTTTATTTCAAAAAAAGAAATTTTTTATTTCCAATAGGCTAAATTAGACAATAATATATCAGTTATAATTTCATTATCAACATTTTAAAAATAAACCATTGTACAAACTTAAAAAATTAAAAAAAATTTTGAACGTAAATGATTTCACAATAACTTTGCATCCTAATTTATTTGCGGGGTATGTATGCAATTGTTAAAATAAATGGTTTCCAATACAAAGTATCAGAAAATCAATATGTATATGTCAATAGAATGGAAGGTACAGAAGGAAGTGATATTACCTTAAACGAAGTATTGCTAGTAGATGATAATGGTAATGTTCAAATTGGAAAACCTTACTTAAACGGAGTAAGTATTACTGCAACGATATTAAATCATCTCAAAGATGACAAAGTGGTTGTCTTTAAGAAAAAAAGAAGAAAAGGTTACAAAGTAAAAAAAGGGCATAGACAGTACCTAACTAAGTTAAAAATCAATTCTATTAACATTTAAAATTTAAAAATTATGGCACACAAGAAAGGTGAAGGTAAAGTAAAAAATGGTAGAGATTCCGAAAGTAAACGTCTCGGAATAAAAATTTTTGGTGGGCAAAATGCTATTGCAGGTAACATTATCGTTAGGCAACGAGGGACTCGTTATCATCCAGGATTGGGGGTTGGAATGGGTAAAGACCACACACTATATTCCTTGGTGAATGGTGTAGTGCGTTTTAAAGAAAAAAATGGTAGAAAAATTGTTGAAGTTGTTTAAACAAAAAAAATTCGAATGTGTATAAACAAAAGGCAAATTACATAAATTTGCCTTTTTTATTTTAAAATGAAAGTTATTGAACTATTACAAAAAGCCAGTAATCCATTTATCAGCGTTGAGATTATACCACCGAGAAGAGGTTCGAAATTACAAAATATCTATCAAGCAATTGAAAGTATCCTTCCTTTTGAACCTAAATTTATTGATATTACTTCGCATGCAGCGGAAGTGATTTGGGAAGAAATGCCTGATGGAACTTATATCAAAAGGACGAAACGAAAAAGTCCTGGGACTTTTGGTTTATGTGCTGTAATCAAGTATAAATTTAATATTGAGCCTGTTCCCCATATCCTATGTAATGGTTTCACACGGGAAGAGACGGAAGATGCTTTAATAGAACTAAACTTTTTAGGAGTAGAAAATTTACTACTCATACGTGGTGATGGGCAACGAAAACCTAACACTCAAGGGAGAACAACCAACCTCTATGCTTTAGATTTAGTCAAACAAGTTGCAGATATGAACCGAGGAAAATACTTGGATGACTTAATTGATGCAGCTGCCACTAACTTTTGTATTGGCGTTGCATGCTATCCCGAAAAACACTTTGAATCTCCTAACCTAAAATTTGATATTCAAAATCTAAAAAACAAATATGAAGCAGGTGCTGATTATGCGGTTTGTCAAATGTTTTTTAATAATCAATACTACTATGACTACCTAAATTTAGCAAGAACTAATGATATCCATCTACCTATCATCCCCGGACTAAAAATTCTGACCTCAAAAAAACAAATCAATAGTATTCCTAAAGCCTTTTTTGTAGACCTCCCCGAAGAACTTATTGATGCTGTACAAAATGCAAAAGATGATAATGAAGTTACTGATATCGGAATAGAATGGGCTTATCAACAATCATTAGATCTACTTGATAAAGGTTGTACCAACTTACATTTCTACATCATGCAAAATACAGAACCCTTTATTCGTTTAATGAATAAGCTTAAAAAACATATCTAAAACTTTATGGCTAAAAGACTTACAGTAGAAGCTTATGTAGAAGGAATATTAAATAAAAATATTCCCGTTTTAAGCCAAGCCATTAGTTTAATAGAATCTAAAAAAACAGAAGACCAAAATATTGCACAAGAAGTATTATTGAAAATATTTCCATTTACTGGAAAAAGTAAACGCATTGGAATTACAGGTTCACCTGGAGTAGGAAAAAGTACTTTTATTGAACACTTTGGACAAATTATCGCCCATCAACACGCATTAGCCGTTTTAACTATTGACCCTTCCAGCCCTATTAGTAAAGGTTCTATCCTCGGTGATAAAACCCGTATGTATGAACTCTCCCAAAAACATAATGTATACATCCGTTCTACGGCTTCAGGGAACTCTCTTGGTGGAGTAGCGGAAGCAACTTATGACACGCTTCTACTTTGTGAAGCCGCCGGCTTTGAAGTCATTATCATAGAATCCGTCGGAGTAGGGCAAACAGAAACCTTAATCCATCAACTTGTTGATTGCTTTATATTACTGATTCTTGGCAACTCTGGTGATGAACTGCAAGGAATCAAAAAAGGTATTATGGAAATGGCGGATATTATCGTTGTAACCAAAGCCGACAAAAAAAATAGACAACTAGCCATCCAATCCAAAGTAGAACTCCTCAACGCTATCAAATTATTTCATCACTCTTTAAATCATTGGAAAATACCTGTTGAGATTTGCTCTGCCCTCGAAAATTATAACCTTGATAAAATCTGGAACATCACCCGCTCTTTCTTTGACCTCCTTTCCCAACATCAACTCCTTGAACATTGGAGATATAACAAAAGAAAATCTTGGTTTTATCATGAAATAGAAAGAATAGTTCTACAAACAGTGATGAAATCCCCTCAATTTTTAATTCAACTAAAAAAACTAGAAAATCAATTAGATAACCACCCCAAACTCCACTTTGAAGAAATACAAAAAATTCAGCAATGGTTACAAAAAAAATTATTGTAACTTTTAAAAACTTGGGTTTATTGGTATTATTCTACAATCCCAAAATTAAATATAACTTTGCATTTTGACATATCAATGACGGATAACATAAAACACGAGTGCGGTATTGGGTTAATACGATTAAAAAAACCTTTAACTTACTATCAAGAAAAGTATGGTTCTGCGCTTTGGGGATTGAAAAAGATGTATTTACTGATGGAAAAACAACACAATCGAGGGCAGGACGGTGCAGGGATAGCTTGCTTAAAACTCAATACAGAACCCGGTTACCCTTACCTTTTAAGGCATCGTGTCATTGAACCAAGCCCCGTATGGCAGACCCTAGTAAAAGATATTGATGCACACCTCGCCAATTTACTACAAAAAGAACCTGAACTGCTCTTGAATCCATCAAAACTTAAATTGCAATTCCCTTTCCTTGGAGAAATTTATTTAGCCCACTTACGCTACGGAACTTATGGAGAAAATGGTATTCCTTATTGTCATCCCGTCATAAGAAACAACAATTGGAAATCCCGAACTTTAGCCGTCGCAGGTAATTTTAATCTTACCAACGTAGACTTTCTATTTGATAAAATACTAAGACTAGGACAATTCCCCCGCTACAAAACCGATACTACCACCATTTTAGAAAGAATGGGCTACTTTCTAGATGAAGAAAATAAAAAAATTTATCGTAAATACAAAGATAAACTGGATAAATCCCAAATTCAGCCTTTAATTGAAAAAGAATTAGATATACAATCGTGGTTGCAGTGGTCTGCAAAGCACTGGGACGGAGGCTACGTGATTGGAGGATTGGTGGGACACGGTATCGCGTTTGCCATGAGAGACCCCCACGGAATAAGACCTTGTTTCTATTACGAAAATGACGAAGTAGTAGTCATCGCTTCTGAAAGACCAACCCTTTGTACTGCCTTTCAGGTTCGTAAAGAAGATATTCAGGAATTACCACCGGCTCACGCATTTGTCGTTTACTCTGATTCAAGTACCCAAATTTTCCCATTCACAAAACCCCAAAAGCTATCAAAATGCTCTTTTGAAAGAATTTACTTTTCTCGTGGAAACGATGCTGATATTTATCAAGAACGAAAAGCCCTTGGCTTTGAACTTGCTCATCGTATCGCAGAAGAAGTTGATTATCAATGGGAAAAAACCATTATTACCCATATTCCCAATACTTCGTATCCCGCTTATTTAGGGCTATCCGAAGGAATACGAAAAATTATCCATCAAAACCGTATCCATCAAATCAAAAACCACATCAATCACGAAAATTTTGAACAAGAAATTGCGAAAATTTTAAGTTTTAGACCTCGCCTCGAGCAACTCATCATAAAAGACGTCAAACTTCGTACTTTCATAACTAACGAAAAAGGACGTGATGATTTAGTTTCTTATGTATATGACGTTACTTACGGCTTAGTCAAAGAAAACGAGGATATTATTGTTGCGTTAGATGATTCTATTGTCAGGGGAACTACCCTCAAGCAAAGCATTATTGCCCTACTAGCTAAATTGAACCCCCAAAAAATCATAATTGTTTCTTCTGCTCCTCCTATATGTTATCCTGATTGCTATGGAATTGATATGTCTCAAATTGAAAAATTCATTGCTTTTCAAGCCGCTATTACCTTGCTAAAAGAACATGACAAGGAAAATATCATCCATGAAACCTATGATAAAATCAAATTTCTTGAAAAAAATCATGCATTAGAAACCGAAAACGTAGTAAAAAATATTTATGCACCTTTTTCTCTGAAAGCGTTAGAACAAAAAATTGCCCAACTTTTGAAACCCGATAACATGAAAGGAGAGTTATCTATTGTCTATCAAACATTAGAAGGGCTACACAGAGCTATTCCGAACCATTCAGGCGATTGGTATTTTAGTGGAAATTTCCCTACACCCGGCGGTAATCGTGTAACTAATATAGCGTTTCTAAATTATTATGAAGGAAAAAATCAAAGAGCTTACTAATTATAAAATGCAAGAACTTCTTGCTGTTGTGCCTCATCTAAATACTTTTGAAATCTTTTGGGAATACCTATCTTTTGAAGTTCTTCTTTACTTAATACCTGTGAAAAAGCTTGTTCTTGGTCTTTATAATAAAAACAAATTTTTTGCTCGTAAAAGATAATCAATAAATTACCGATTGTCATTCTTTTAAGCTCTTTTGGTAAGGTATGCCCCATTTTTTCACGTTTAGTAGTTAAATATTGAATATTGTGTGGATTAGGAGAAGTAATAAGTGGAACAGTTTCTACAATTTCTAAGTTATATCCGATAAGCCCCGCTCTTTTGGTTGGATTATTAGACATAAGCCGCATTTTTTTTACGCCTAATGAATATAAAATTTGAGCACCGATACCGTAATCACGTTCATCCATTTGAAAGCCCAATTTCAAGTTTGCTTCTACCGTATCGTAGCCCATTTCTTGTAATTTGTAGGCTTTCAACTTATTGAGTAAACCGATACCTCTACCTTCTTGGTTCATGTATAAAATCACTCCTTTCCCTTCTTTTTCAACCATTTTCATAGCTTCCTGCAACTGAGGTCCGCAATCACAACGACAAGAACCGAAAATATCCCCTGTTACACAAGAAGAATGAACTCTTACTAATATGGGCTCATTAGCTTCCCATGAACCTTTGGTTAGAGCTAAATGAATTTCTCCTGTTTGAACATGAGAAAAAGCATGCAATTTAAAATTTCCATATTCCGTTGGCATGTCCACCACTTCTTCCTCTTTAACGAGTAGTTCTCTTTTTAAACGATATTCAATTAAATCCTGAATAGAGACTAATTTAAGATTATGCTTATCAGCGAATTGCCTTAATTTCGGTAGACGAGCCATGGTACCGTCGTCATCCATGATTTCTACAAGAACACCAGAGGGTTCTAAACCTGCTAAACGAGCAAAATCCGAGGCCGCTTCGGTATGTCCCGCTCTTCGTAATACACCATCTCGCTTTGCTCTCAACGGAAAAATATGCCCCGGCATACCGAAATTACTCAAAGTTTCTTTTTTGTCTATCAAAGCTTTTATCGTACGATAACGGTCGTAAGCCGAAATTCCCGTAGTACAACCATCTAATAAATAATCCACTGAAACCGTAAAAGGAGTATGATGTTTCGTAGTATTTTCTTTTACCATTAAATCTAAACCAAGTTCATCACAACGGTCTTCTATAAGCGAAATACAAATTAAACCGCGAGCCTCTTTGGTCATAAAGTTAATAACTTCTGGTGTCACAAATTCCGATGCAATGATTAAATCCCCTTCATTTTCACGGTCTTCATCATCCACAACCACAATCATTTTTCCTTTTCTTATTTCTTCAATCGCTTCCTCTATTGTATCTAAACGGATTTTTGTCTCTTCCATACATAAACTTTATGATAAATGTGTATAAGGAACAAAAATAAAATTAGCTTCGTCTGGCAACGCTAATAAAAAGCAAGCGTACTGATCAGGATCCTTGTAAGTAATCTTAAAAGCTTCCATTCTCTCAGATTGTATGATATTTTTCTTTTTTAACTCCTCTAACATACTAATATAAAAATACCATTTTAAGTTCATTTTTTCAGGAGTAAATAACAAAATACCTAAATCTACTGGGACCGATGAAGCAATAAAAATAGGATAATCTGTAATTCCCTGTTGAATAGTTTCTCGGGAGATTTTTTGTAAAACCACACAAAGACTTTTGAAATCATTGTAGAAAGATTGCAGTACAGGGCTAATTTCTGGATTAGTCATCATTGAAATAAAATTTCTGTATCTCCTAAACCTTCACGAAGAACTATTATCTCATCATCAGAACAATCTACCAACGTAGAAGGAATTAAACCACAATTTCCACCATCAATCACCATATCAACCAGTTTGCCATATTTTTGATATATTTCTTTTGCATCGTTCATATACTCCAAATAAGTATCATCTGATTTAAGGCTGGTAGTTAGAATCGGATTACCTAACTTTTTTACTATTTCAGTGGGAATATTATGGTTTACAACACGAATTCCAATGGTTTTTCTTTTGGATTGAAAATGTCGTGGAATATTTTTGGAGGCTTTCAGAATAAAAGTATAAGGACCAGGAAGTACTTTTTTCATGACTTTATAGATAGGAGTAGAAACCTGAATAGCGTAATCAGAGATAATTTTTACATTTTCTGCAATACAAGCAAAATGCTCCTTTTCAGGGTTTACACCTTTAATTCTGCATATTTTCTCAATTGCTTTTTTGCTTTTAATGTCACATCCCATAGCATACACCGTGTCCGTTGGGTAAATGATAACACCATCGGACTTTAAACATTCTACTACTTGTTTAATAAGCCTTTCTTGTGGGTTTTCTGGATGTATGACTATTAACAAACTTAATTTTTTCGCAAAGATAGATATTTTTAGGCTGATAACAAATTTTGTTAATCCACGTGAACGTATTTTCAATGCAATCCTTCATTCAATCCAAACTTTTTGTATAATACATTCCTCTTGGAATTGTAATCGTAAGAAAAGCCAACCTTTTGGAAAATTAATTATATCCAGTTCATTAGTTATCAAATCGTTATGAAATATAAGTTTACCACACAAATCGTAAACGCTTAATTGAGTTTGAGGGGGAATATTTAGAAAAAATAGTTTTTCTTTGGCGGGGTTAGGATAGATTTTAACGAGCTTGAGTACATTATTTTTTTGTTTGGAGATGGTAAAACCTTTTAGTAAGGAGTCGGCTCTTGCGGCGTCGGGGATTCCCCAACCGTAGAGCGTATCAGGATTAGAGGCTCTGTCGCTACTTCGTTTGATGGCGTCCATGATTTCTAGATTTGTTTTAGTAGGATTAGCTTGCCACAAGCAGGCTACAAGCCCCGTAATAATAGGTGCAGAAAAAGAAGTACCATTTCCCAAAGTAAAACCCAAATTAGTAGAAGCAAATGAGACAGCTCCCCCCATAGCCATAACATCAGGTTTAATTCTGCCATCAAAAGTCGGACCTATTGAAGAAAAACTAGAACGTAAGCGATTGTTATTCACTGAACCAACACAAAGGACTGAATCTGCATCGCAAGGAGCAGTAATTTTTTTCCAAGCGGAATTACCTTCATTACCAGCTGAAATTACACATATAATACCTTTACTAGCCGCAATATCTGCGGCACGTGAAATAATCGTGGTATTTCCATCCATATCTGCATAAGTGTAATGCAAACCATCATCCATGATATTATACCCTAATGAAGTATTGATGATATCTACCCCTATACTGTCCGCCCACTCCAATGCCGCAAGCCAATTATCCTCTTCAACCGTAGTTTCACTACCAACATCTTCTGTTACCGCTAATAAAAATTGTGCTCCAAAACCCGTTCCTACTAAAGTATCTGGAAGATAGGCTCCAATACAAGACCACACATTTGTACCATGACCATCTAAATCATAAACATTTGTAGTGTTGTTCACAAAATTATAGGTAGCAATTAAACGATTTTCATCATAAATATGTCTAAATACATTATGCTGATTTGCATTGATAAAACCTGAATCAAAAATACCAATCAATTTCCCCGAACCTTTGTAACCCTTATCATGCAAGTATTGAATATTAATCATCGTGTTTTGTGCATAAGAATTCCCATAATCAATAGAGGTCTTACTTTGAGTGGTAACAATAGGTTTTGACAATTTCCATTTCTTTACAGGTTCTACCTTAATAACGAAAGGCAATACTTGTACTTTTTGTAATGAAGCGTAATCTGCATACAAAGTTACCGCATTTAACCATCTTGATTTTTTTTCTATTTTCAAACCTAAATCTTCTAAAGTGCTTAAATATTGCTCTGATACGGAGTAATCTCTTATATCTAATGGTATTTTCTGGTGGATTCTTCTTTCTAATGCTCTTGCACTTAAATAAATTTGAGTACTAGGTTTATCTTTAAAGTATACCCAATATTTTGGGGATTGACTATATACTGCGTGTTGAAAGAATAACAAGAATATCAATAGCAAAAAAAATACTCTCATGAATAAAATTATTATGCAAATATACAACAAAACTTAAAGTTCTACTCCTATCATAGAAAAATCAAACTTTCTTTAATGTGGTGTTTAAGATTTGTTGATTTTTATGGAGAAACATAGTGCAACCTTTGCAGTCATTCAAGGGGGAATAGGCGGTATTTCTTAATTTTTAATAATTTTTAATATACCAAATTTCAGCGAAGGACTGATTTCTTAAATCACCGATAATGGGATTATTTACGGTAAAACAGTATCCCTAAAAGCTTTCACAAAATTATTATGGTCACGTAAAATCTTATTTTTTGAGCATCACCTGGTTAAAGACCAAGTATTCGTTGCTTTATTGTAATCATATTTCCATGTACCGTTAATTATTAAACCAATTTGGGAATTTTGCATTTTATTTGCTGTAAATTTGAATTGATTGGTATTGGCTTGTTTTGTTAGGTTATAGGTGTTCATCACTTTAACGGTTTGCTCATTAAATACGGATATCCAAGTATAATATTTACCTTGGCTTTCTTGTACCCATAAATAAGCAAAAATCCCCGGATTGATAGGTAATTTACCAATGGGATAAATTATATCGTTTTCAGCGATATTGTTAAATTGAGATTTTAAAGAATTATGTAAAGGACGCGAAGAAGGTTTAGTACTTCCATTAAAATCAAATGGTAACGCTTTTTCAGGGAAAATATCTTTCATTTTATGAAACTGTTGCCCAAAAACTTGAGTTCCCCAAAAGAATAACAGTGTAATAACAATTTTTTTCATTGTGTTTGGAAATTAAAAATTGATTTTACAAAATTCGTGCCTAAAATATAAAAAGAACCGGCACATGTAGTAATCCGGCTCCTACAGAATCAAAAAACGACTTTTTATTTTTTATTAGGTTTTAAAGGAATTACTAATTTTTGTCCTTCTTTTAAGGGAGCATCTTTACGTATACCGTTAATTTTACAAACATCAGTTACTTTTACTCCATAATTTTGAGCAATTTTAACTAGAAGTTCTCCTTTTTTAACTTTGTGAATAGCTTGTACTTTTACTTTAATTTTCTGCCCAACATGTAAGTCTTCTTCAATACCATTTAATTGTTGGATATTTTTGATGGGATAGTTGTACATTGAAGCAATGGTAGAAAGAAATTCATTTTTACGAACAGTGTGAACATGAATAATTCCTTGAATGTTTTCTGTTTTAGTCGTTTTGGGAGAAACCTTTTCTGTTTTTTTCTTTTCAGAGGTTTTCTTTTCTAAATTAACCGTTTTCGTAGGAGTAACCTTAGACTTTTGCGTAGATTTTTCCTCAGGTTTATCAGAGATTACTTCATTACTACGATTAGCTTTTACATTTTTAAGAATCTCGGTTTCTTCACTTCCCAATTCTTCTTCAGGTTCATTTTCAGAACTTGCAAGTGACTCGCTATTATCTGTGCTTTCAGTTGAAAGTGTATCCCCTTCTACTAGTTCTTCAGTAGTTAAAGGACGTTGCTTGCCACTTTTTGAAATATAGTAAATGCTAAATGCAATTACTAAAGCCGATACTATCACGAATACTAATAAATTCGTGGGAATCTTAGGTTTTTCTTCTTCAAATTGTTCGAAATCCATATCTATAAATTTTTTTTATTTTTCTGGTAAAGGAATGTAAAGTTTAACACCTGGTGAAATTTTTTCAGCACTTTTTAAGGCATTTATTCGCTGAATATCGCTCGCCTTTACATTAAACTTTTTAGCTATCAACTCCAATTTATCTCCTTTCTCAACTTCATATATCGCTTGAAGAGGAAATTCTAACTCTTCACCTTCTTTAATTTTACTATTTTTTAAACCATTTCTCATTTTGATACTGTCCATAGGATAATTAAACCATTTAGATAATTGGTCAAGACTTTGGCCCCGTCTAACCTTATACCGAATAAACATAGGCTCTTGTATAGTTTTTTGAGAGGTGCTATCTTCTTGCACTTTCAGGCTGTCTTCGTAAGCATAATTTTTTTCATTCTTTTCTAAGTTGGTCGGTGGAACGATATTTTGTGTGTTGAGATTAGAAAGAAAATAAAACAAAATTAATGCAATCGTTAAAATTGCCCCACCGATAAAGAGGTAATATCTCAAAGACGAATCTGATGTTGAACTTCTAGGAACTTTTATTTCTTTTTTTTGAGCATCATTCTTAAAGGAAAGTTCTAAAACATTGGTATCAGCTAAAGACTGATTTTGATTGTTTTGAGTTTGCTTAAAACTGATAACTTGTACTGTTGAATTGTCATATCCACCGAGTTCGTTTGCTTTATTTACTAATTTTTCTGCAATTTGTTGAGAATTTAAAGTGGTATCAGATAGGATTTGTTGAATTTCATTATGAGTGAGTAGTGAGCAGATACCGTCGGTCATTAGCAAGAAAATATCATTCTTACGAATAGTATGTTGCTGAATATCAGGAATTACATTTTCTTTTGTTCCGAGTGCTCTTGTGATTTCATTTTTACGGGGATGATAGTGTGCTTCTTGCTCGGTAATTAAACCTTGATTCACTAACTCTTGCACAAAGCTATGGTCTTTGGTGAGCGCTTGTAGACCTGTTTCAGGATTGTAACGATAAGCACGCGAGTCTCCCACGTGCCCAATAGTGATGGTATTATCGCGAACCAAAGCTACTACAACAGTGGTTCCCATACCTCTTTTTTGGGGATATTGTAAAGCATACTGATAAATATTTTGATTGGCGTAATCAATGGCCTGTATCAGAAGATTAGGAATATCCTCCCAAACTGTTTGCTGGTGTAAGAAAAAATAGATAGCATCAACAGCTAGTTTAGAGGCTTCATCACCAGCCGCATGACCGCCCATTCCATCCGCAACTACCCATAAATAGCCGCCTGAAAGAGAATAGAACCCCATAGCATCCTCATTAAACTCCCTAACAAGTCCACGGTCTGTATGATTACCAAAATCAAATGGTAAATTTCTCATAAGCGGCTTTCTAACTACATTGCAAAAATGAGCATTATCTTCTTACCACTAACTTGTAAAAAATTCACATTAAAGCCATTCTAATTTCTTTTCATGTGAATAGCATTCAAAGTGGATAATTTACAATCTTAACACTGCAGTTGTGGAAAAAAATTTTTAGTTAATACATTATAAATCAATTATTTATAATTAAGATGTTTTTCATAAAGTTATTATCAACCACTACCATTCACTTTAAAGCGCTTGTGAGTATGTTCATAAGTAATTTTTCACAATTTAAGTAAATCACAAATCAAGATGTGAATGAAAAAAACAGCTACTCAAACTATGAGTAACTGTCAAAAGTGGATATATAAGGACAAATTTTGTATTTATTCCATTTCTTTTAGAGCAGAGTCCACCATAGCTTGATTACCAATAAACTGTTTTACATATTGTTCATATTGGGGGTCACCAGTTACTTGAGAAAGTTCCATAGCAAAAGCTTTCAGTTTATCAAATTTTTTAGACTCTGTATAAGTACGCATAATTAATTGACAAGCATACATATCTAAACTTTCAGGGTCGATACGTCCTTTGTAACGGATTTTATCATAGATAAAAGAGTCAAAAGCACGTTTTTTAGCAATTTGAATTAAATCTTCGGCGGATTTTTCTTCACCTATTTTCATGTAAGCTCTTGCATTGATAGCTAAATTGTAGGATTCCGTAGGAACAGCTTCATCCGTTATTACTTTTCTTGCATAATCTAAAACTTCTTTTGCTTCTTTTCGGTTATTTGCAATAATGGTTTCAACTTCTGATTTTCGGTTAGCTTCTATTTTAGGATTTTGTAGTTCTTTTTCTAACTGTTCAATTTCTTCGATATAACTCATAGCCAAACGAAAGAAATTACTTCTAAAATTACCTACCATTCTTTTAATATTGGAATCATTGAACACAGAAGGGTCATTTAACCCTCTAAAACGAAATTTTTTCATTAAATTTTCTTTCATGATTTCACGGTCTGTTCTACCAAAAGAATACTGTGAGCCTTTACTTTTAATAGGAACCACTCTATAAGCTAAACCTTCCAATTGAAAGTAATCCATTAAGTTTACGTAACTACTTTGCGGTATAGTAATAGCAAAATAGATAGGTCTTTTCCAGCCTTGTTTGGCGTTGGTTAAAATCATATCTTTGATGAGAAGGTCCTGTTTTAGCAGGTATTGATTATTACGAGATTTAATTTCCCATAACATTGGAGATTCTACCAAATCTAAATCCTTTTCTTTTACCACTCCATTTTTGATTAAATCTTCCTTATTTACAGGAACTTCAACGACTTGAGTAGGAAACATAGAAAAGGCATTTCGTTCTCCCATATACTGTTCATAAGGTAAGGAAATGGGCAATGGCTCTGATTCATTAGATTTTTGATTTTTAAGTTGGTCTATATACCAATCCGTGTTTAGCAAAGATAGATTAACGATACGAACATCAGTGCGAACACCTTCAACTTCTTGTAAATACCAAAGGGGGAATGTATCATTATCACCATTTGTGAACAATATTGCGTTCGGAGCACAAGAATTCAATAAATTATAAGCGGAGTCTGGTGCAACATAATTACCTGCTCGAGAATGGTCTTTCCAATTAGCGGCTCCCATAATACCCGGAACAAGCACCAATACTAATCCACCTTGAACAGCAACAGGAACTTTCACTTTGTATTGCTCGCATAACTCTTTCAAACCTAATACCCCTAATCCTATCCATATACAAAAAGTTTGAAAAGAACCTGCGTAAGAATAATCCCTTTCACGAGGTTGGGAAGGAGTTTGATTTAGGTAAATAATAATGGCTAAACCCGTAAAGAAAAATAATGTAGCCACTACTAAAAAATCATTTTTAGAACGAGTATAGTGCCAAAACAAACCTAAAAGCCCTAAAATCAAAGGTAAAAAATAATAATGATTCTTTGTTTCATCTTTTTTGTAGAAATCAGGTACATTTTTTCCAGGTGCTTTAATCAAGCCGTCCTCCCAGTCTGAATCTTGGATATCATTTTCTCTACCTACAAAGTTCCAAAGAAAATACCTCCAATACATGTGATACACCTGATACTTCCAAAAAAATTTCATATTCTCCTGCCCAGTGGGCTGGTCATCGTAAGGGTCATTAGGGTCTGAACCTTTATTTTTTACAAAATTAGAATACCCAAACTGTCCTGAATTGTAATGCGAAGAGCTGTGCATTCTAGGAAAAAATCTTTCTGTACCAGCAGGATATCTAGGCTCTTTTCTAAAACTTTCTAAAAAATAACGTGATTTACCTCTCGCTTTTATGTAAATAGGTTTCCCTTTTTTGACGGGGTCCTCCGTAGGTCTTGCATTATACATAGGACCATAAAGTAAAGGCCTATCGCCATACTGTTCACGTTTTAAGTAACTTAACATAGACATTACATCTTCAGGATTATTTTCGTCAATAGGTGGATTGGCTTGGGAGCGTATAAAAATCATAGCATAAGAAGAATAACCTATATAAATCATTAAAATAGATACCAATGCAGCATTCATGAAAGGTTTTTGATTTCTTTGAGTGTAATAAATTCCATAAATTAAACCACCTAATAACAATAGTAAACCAAAGGTCATTCCTGTACCGAAAGGTAATCCCAAACCATGTTGTGTACCTTGTTCGGTTTCATAGCCCGTGAAGTATATCTCAAGATATTTAATAATATCAAAAGTCATCTGAATAACTCCGTATTGAATAAATGCTAATATAATTGCACCTATAAAAAGGGAAGTGATTATACCCGTTGTTGAAGGTTTCTCTGTTTTTTTGTAATAATAAATCAGAGCCAAAGCAGGTATTGTTAGTAAATTTAAAAGGTGTACACCAATAGAAAGCCCCATAATATACGCAATCAATACAATCCATTTGAGGTGATTAGGTTCGTTTGCACGAGCTTCCCATTTCAACATTAACCATACTACAACCGCTGTAAAAAAAGAAGACATGGCATATACTTCTGCTTCTACAGCATTGAACCAAAAAGAATCTAAAAAAGTACAAGTCAAAGCCCCCACTGCTCCTGCTAACATTAAAGCAATAGTAGTATCCTTATCAGGGTTATTTATGTTAGGAGCTACTATTTTTTTACCCAACATCGTAATAGTCCAGAAAATAAATAAAATAGTAAAAGAAGAAGAAAATACAGAAACTAAATTGATGGCATACGCAACAGTCTCTGAGGTTGGTGCAAAAATCGCAAATAATCTACCTATCAACAAAAAAAGCGGAGCACCAGGCGGATGTGGTACTTGTAACTCATTTGATACCGCAATAAATTCACCACAATCCCAAAAACTTGCTGTCGGGGCAACAGTTATTAAGTATACAATTGTAGCTATAACAAAAACACCCCAACCTACGTAATCATTAACTTTTTTATACTCCATCGATAATATTTTCAAGCCTGCGAAATTAGAAACTTTTTAATTACAATAAAAAAATTTGTTGAACCTCACATTTTCATTTCCTCCACATACAATTGTTCCTTCACTGCTACCACCGTCAATAAATGCATATTAGGACGTGCTTGTAACGCTTTATCACTTTCGTAATATCCTAAAAGCTGTGTTTTCGCTTCCTGTTGTACCTTCTCTAACTCATGAGCTTGCTCTTTCTTCAAATACTTTAATTCTATCACATATTGATGATGCGGTGGATTATTC
>CALLNY010000030.1 GCA_938005475.1 uncultured Bacteroidia bacterium
AATTTCCCTAATCTCCCTTCTATTCTCCTCTACTCTTTTTTGAAATTCTTTTCTGGATTCTTCAAAAATTCTATCCCATTTCTCTTCAAACTCTTTAAATCTTTCATCGGTTTGCTTAAACTTTTCATCGGTTTGCTTAAATCTTTCATCGGTTTGCTTAAATCTTTCATCGGTTTGCTTAAACTTTTCATCGGTTTGCTTAAACTTTTCATCGGTTTGCTTAAATCTTTCATCGGTTTGCTTAAACTTTTCATCAGTTTGTTTAAACCGTTCAGCTGTTTCTTTGAACCGCTCATCCGTTTCTCTGAATCGTTCAGTCAGTTCCTGAAACTTTTTATCCGTTTCTTGGAACATCAACCAAACTTTCTCGAAGGTTAGTTCATTTTTTTTCATAACTACAAAAATAAGAAAGTTTTAAAAAATAAAAAAGCTTTAGATTAAAATTATCGTAGTTAAAAATTTTAATCTTTCCTTTAACTGACATAATCACATAACTAATATAATCACAAGCAAATCATAATGAATAACTTCATAAATTTTGAGATATTTGTAATCAAGGAAATAGTCAGTTTTTGATATTAGGCGTACCCTCTGTGAAAAACAATTCACCCACGGAGAGCAGAGAACACAGAAAAAAAGTTATAATTAAATCAATATTTTCATAAGTATGTAACGTATTGTTTTTAAATAAATTACGTGTAAGTTTGAGAATGCTCACCTAAACTGGTAGTGACTACCCAAATGAGCATATAAAAAACTTTCATAGCCTTAGATTTTTACGGTATTTAAAATTTGTTGAATACAATCATTGGCATGAATGTTAGCGGCATCGGCTTCGTAAGTTAGAATGACACGATGATTTAGGACATCCAATGCAATATTTTTTATATCTTCTGGGAGGACATAATCTCTTTTATTAAGGAAAGCCAAAGCTTTAGAAGCGATATTTAAAGCAATAGTAGCCCGAGGAGATGCTCCAAATTCAATAAAAGATTTTAATTTAGGTAGGCCATAATCTTGCGGTTTACGAGTTGCCATTACAAGGTCTACGATATAATCTTCAAGTCTTTCATTCAAGGAAATTTGATTGATGAACTTTCGTATTTCTAAGATATCGTGTTTTTTGAGAATAGGTTTCAAGTCATATTTCACTTCTGTTAGAGCCATTCTTTTCATGATGAGTTTTTCTTCTTCACGGGAAGGATAGTCCACATGAATTTTCATCATGAATCGGTCTATTTGGGCTTCTGGAAGTGGGTAAGTACCTTCTTGGTCGATAGGATTTTGGGTGGCAAGTACTAGGAAAGGATTATCTAGGGGATAAGTATTATCTCCAATGGTAACTTGCCTTTCCTGCATAGCTTCTAAAAGTGCACTTTGGACTTTAGCTGGCGAACGATTAATTTCATCTGCTAAAATAATATTAGCGAAGATAGGTCCTTTTTTTACTTCAAAACGTGTTTCTTTCTGATTATAAATTAAAGTTCCGATGAGGTCTGCGGGGAGTAAATCAGGTGTGAATTGAATACGCTTAAAACTAACATCAATCAATTTGGAAAGAGTAGAGATGGTCAAAGTTTTAGCGAGACCTGGGACTCCTTCAATGAGGATATGACCATTAGTTAGCAAAGCAATCAATAATTTTTTTATCATATTTTCTTGCCCTACCACTACCTGGTGCAAGTTATATTCTACTTGTTCTAATAATTCAGCGGATTTTTGAATTTTAGTTTTTAGGTCATTCATAAAAGGAAATTATTTTGAGTTAAGTTGTTTTTCTATTTTAGCGAGAACATATAAAGCTTCTTCCTCGCCGAGGCTATAAGCATTTTGGTAATCCCATTTTGCTTTTTCGAGTTGCCCAGTCATAAAATAGATATGCCCACGATTGAGCCAAGCTTTTTCATGATTAGGATTTAGATTAATCAATTGAGAATAAGCTGATAAGGCTTGTTCAGGAAGATTATATTTTTCGTATGTATAAGCTAAATTAAACCAAGCTTGTTCGTCGGTTTTATCAATCTGTAATACATTTTCATAACATTCTATGGCTTTACCGTATTCGCATTGCAATAAATAAGTGTTACCTGCGTTATACCATGCATTCGTATCCTCTAAACTGTAAGCTAAAATTTTTTTATAACATTCTAATTCCTTTCGATAAAAAAACTGTTGATGATATTCGTGGGCTTGCTCGTAGAGTTGTTTGATTTGATTACAATTATGAATGATTTGTATTGCTTGGGGATGGTCTTTATACCAATCCAGTACTCGGGATGCGGCATCTATACATTCTTCATACCAACCTCTTTGGAAGAGTAATTCTGAAGTGAGTAAGAATAATTCTACAATAAATTCAACATGGGGCGAGTCATGGGTAACAAACTTACGAATATTCTGCTGTAAATATTCAATTTTGTCTTCAAAAGCTTGTATTTGATGGAATTCTGCTTTTAAGGTAGCAATATTAGGAATTTTCATTCTGCAAAAATAGTAAAGAAGTTGAAAAGATTGGCAAATAGTCAGATTTTCTTTCAAAATAAAAGTGAAGTAAAGGGTTTGTAAATTTGTAAAAAATGTAATTTTGCTGAAAATATTCACATGAAGTTATTGTATTGCTCACAACCACCTATCAAGTATATAGGCCTCTATCACGATGGAAAGGTTTTAAATTTAACACAAGTAGCTCAATGGGAAGGTAAAGTATTCCCAGATAAAATGGAGGATTTTTTACATCATTTAGAAGAATTTGAGAAAATAGCTCGTGAAATAGATAAAAAATTTAAGACGGGTTCTTATGTTGAGAGTTCTAAAAATTATGATGAGGTTTCTTTATTGGCGCCGGTGATGCGTCCTACTTCATGTAGAGATGCTTATGCTTTTCGCCAGCACGTTCAAACGGCAAGAAGAAATCGTGGATTAGATATGATACCGGAATTTGACCAATTTCCTATTTTTTATTATACCAATCATTTGGCAATTACGGGTCCAGGTCCTATCACTGTAATGGAAGATCATCTCCAACAATTAGATTTTGAATTAGAAGCGGCTGTAATTCTCGGGAGAAAAGGTAGAAATATTGATGCCAAGTATGCTGATGAGTATATTTTTGGTTACACTATCATGAATGATTGGTCTGCAAGAGTTCTACAAATGGAGGAGATGAAACTTTCATTAGGTCCTGCAAAAGGAAAAGATTTTGCTACTTCTATGGGTCCGATGCTAGTTACGCGCGATGAACTTATGCCTTATCAGGTTCCTACTAAAACAGGACATATTGGCGAGCAATTTCGCTTGGAAATGAAAGCCCGTATCAACGGAAAACAAGTCTCTCATGGCTATTTATCCGATATGGACTGGACTTTTGCTGAAATCATAGAGCGTGTTTCGTATGGGGTTTCGGTTTTCCCTACGGATGTCATTGGTTCAGGAACAGTAGGAACAGGTTGTCTTCTAGAACTTAATGGTACTAGAAAATTAGAAAATCCTGATTACAAGCCCTACTGGCTCAAAGAAAGAGACGTCGTTGAATTAGAGATTACTGAACTAGGCATTCTCTCTAATACGATTGTCAAAGATTCCAAAAAACATTCTATTCTTGCCAAAAAACATAATAAATAAACTAAACAAAATTTTGATATGCAATATAACTAATTGTTTTTAAATAAATTACGCTAAAAAATTGACCACAGAGGACATAAAAAACAATCTCCATCCCTTTATGCCCTCTGTGGAACTAAAACTCATCAACAGATAACACAGATAAAAAGAAAAATCAAAAGAAGCCTTTGTCTTTTTTTGTCTATTTTACATTGTAATCAAATGGATCCAACATATAAACTCCCGATTGAATTTGTGCAATAGCTTTTAACTGTTTATACAATTGATATTGTTCTTTTGTAACATAAAGATTGGCAAAATAAGATTGTGTTTCGTTTTGAAGTATTTTTTTCCAAAAATTTTGAGGTTCTGGATAAGTAACAATTTGGTAATCATCTCCTAGACCAGCTTGTTTGGCAATACTTTTAATAGCATCATCTAAACTTCCAATTTCATCTACTAAACCAATTTGCTTGGCTCTTATTCCTGACCATACTCTACCCTGTGCAATAGAATCGACAGCAAGGGAATCAGGGAAGTTTCTTCCTTTTTTTACTACGTTGATGAAATCTCCATAAATTCTATTTACTCCTTGTTGTATCACATTCGCTTCATATTCGGACATAGGACGATTGGGATTAGCTAAATCTGCATATTGAGAAGTAGTGACACGGTCAAAAGTGATACCCAATTTGTTATTAAACATTTTTTGAGTATTGATTAGTAATCCAAATACTCCGATGGAGCCAGTAATAGTGGTTGGTTCTGCGAAAATTTTTTGACAATTTGCAGAGATATAATACCCTCCTGATGCGGCAACATCTCCATAGGAAGCAAATACAGGTTTTTCTTTTTTGGCTAATTCTATTTCACGAGCCATCACATCTGAAGCTAATGCAGAGCCACCAGGAGAATTTACTCGGATAATAATCGCTTTTACATTTTTATCTAGTCTAGCTTCACGAACTGCTTTCACAAAAGTTTCCGAACCCAAATTATCTTCGTCACTCTGCCCCGAAATAATTGTCCCGACTGCATAAATTACCGCAATTTTATTTCCACTTTTCTTAGGCTCGTAATTTTTACCATATTTGCTTGCGTTGACAAAACGTACTTTTTCTTCTTTTCCTAAACCAGACTTCTCTCGTAATAAATCTAAAACTTCATCCTCAAATTTGATACCGTCAATAATTTGATAATTTAGAGCATCTTGGGCTGTCTGTATTGTTAATTCATCGGCATATTTTTGCAAGGTAATCTCCGATATTGTACGAGCTTGAGACACATTTTTTAAAATATGCTTCCAAAAATCCCCTAAAAAGGTTTTTACTTGTAGCCTATTCGCATCAGACATTTTGTCTAGAATGAATGGTTCAACGGCAGATTTATAGGTACCTACTCTAAATACTTTAGGTTCGATTTCTAATTTCTGTAGGGTTCCTTTGTAGAACATAGGATTAGAACTTAATCCGTTCCATTCCACTGCACCATTTGAATATAAAAAGATTTTATCTGCCGCCGTGCACAAATAATACATTTTTTTGGAGTACACCTCTCCGTAAGCATAGATAAATTTTTTTGATTTTTTAAATTCCAACAGCTCATTTCTTAAAGCTTCCAAAGTAGCCCAACCACCTGAACCTAACATCCCTACATTCAAGTATATACCTTTGATTTTATCATCAGTAGAAGCCTTTCGAATTGCATGCTGAAGAGTCCTCAAATCAATAGGCTCCAAGTCTCCTAATAATCTATTCACGGGATTTTCTTCCTTAAACTCCTCTATCGTTCCCGTTAAATTGATTTTTAAGATGGATTGATCTTGTACCCTAAGTGCTTGGTCTTTACTTAAACTTGAAATGGAAACAACAACCACAATAAAACCCACCAAAAAAATTAAAATGCCTGCTAAAAAAGCCGCAAAAAAATAACCCAAAAACTTTCTCATATCAATAATTTGGTTGCAATATTATGGATTTTCAGTTATAATAAAAAAGTGATTTGAAGATTATCGGTTTAAGAAAAAGATAAAAGGATAAAACAAACCATAATTTTTTTTGTGATTCTCAAATCACTTACTTAAATTTGCACTTTTAAAAGTTTTATGTACGGAGTACTTATTACCTTATTGATTATTGCATGTACGCTTCTGATTTTAGCGGTATTGATACAAAACTCAAAAGGAGGAGGTTTATCTTCTGCGATTGCAGGAGTATCAAACGCTCAACAATTATTAGGGGCAGTTCGCTCAGCAGATTTAATTGAAAAAATTACTTGGTATCTAGCGGGTTCTATTGTAGCAATTATCATTATCAGTAACATTTTTGTAGAAAAAGAACAAGTGAAAACAGACTTAAAGATGAAAAATCAATTAGAAAATCAAATAATTGTTAATCCAACACAAACCCCTAATACTAATCAGTTTAAACAACAAAATAATCCAAACGAATAACCTATGAAAACCGCATATATTTATGACGCTGTAAGAACACCACGTGGTAGAGGGAAGAAAGATGGTTCCTTACACGAGGTTACTCCTGTTCGTTTAGTAACTACCTTATTAGATGCATTGAAAGAAAGGAATTCTTTGGACACTTCTCTGGTTGAAGATATCATTTTGGGGTGTGTAACTCAGATTGGTGAGCAAGGAGGAGAGATAGCAAAAACAGTATCTATGGCGGCTGGATATCATCAAAGAGTTTCAGGAGTAACTATCAATCGCTTTTGCGGTTCTGGATTGGAAGCTATCAACCAAGCATCCGCTTATATTATGAGTGGTCAATGTTCTGTAATAATTGCGGGGGGAGTAGAATCTATGTCGCGAATTGAGATGGGTTCTGATGGTGGCGCATGGTATATGGACCCCTCCGTTTCAATTCCTACTTATTTTGTACCTCAAGGTATTGCCGCAGACCTTTTAGCAACAAAGTATGGTTATTCTCGTAATGATGTAGATACTTTTGCTTATCATTCTCACCAAAGAGCCGCATTAGCATGGAAAAATCAATATTTCCAAAAATCTATTATACCTGTCAAAGATATTAACGGCTTAACTTTGTTAGATAAAGATGAAACAATAAGACCAGATACTACCCTAGAAAAACTATCTACGTTAGAACCTTCTTTCGTTCAGCATGGGCAAATGGGCGGATTTGACGCAGTAGCAACCCAACGTTACCCAGAAATTGAAGAGGTAAAACATGTACATCACGCAGGTAATTCATCAGGCATTGTGGACGGCTCCAGTTTAGTTTTGTTAGGAGACGAAGAGTTTGGCAATAAAACAGGATTAAAACCACGTGCTAAAATTGTGGCTTTTGCTGTAATTGGTACCGAACCTACCATCATGCTGACAGGTCCCATCGATGCTACTCAATTAGTACTCCAAAAAGCTGGTCTAACTATTGACCAAATAGATTTATTTGAAGTAAACGAAGCTTTTGCGGCAGTAGTATTACGTTATATGGATGCTCTTAAAGTTCCTCATGATAAAGTCAATGTAAATGGTGGGGCTATTGCTATGGGACATCCACTTGGTGCTACAGGTGCCATTTTAACAAATACGGTCCTAGATGAATTAGAACGAAGAAACCTTCAACGTGGTTTAATTACTCTTTGCATCGGTGGGGGTATGGGAATAGCTACCATTATCGAAAGAGTCTAGAATATCGATACGACTGTGCACAGGGAAAATCGTCGTTTTGTTAAAATTATCTCTTCTTTATGACTCTTTTTCTCTGTGTTTTTCTATGTTCTCTGTGGTTAATCTTTTATCACAAAGAAGTGTTAAGGTTATCTAATTTTCCACTTTAAATTTATGCATAATTTATTCAATACAATCAATTATTGTATATCAAAACTTTGTTCAAATCATCTATTAAGTTGGCTTGATTGGTGGGCTGTTGTCAATATAAAAAACAAAAAAGTGAGGCTACCATTATTAGGGTAGCCTTTGAATTTCAAAGTATAAGACAATTATTTAGTGGCTTGCCTTATATTTTTTTACAGACTGGATGAGAGCGGGAACTACTTGGAAGGCGTCCCCTACGATACCTACATCGGCGGCTTTAAAGAAAGGGGCTTCGGGGTCTGAATTAATCACCACAATGGTTTTAGAAGAACTTACACCAGCAAGGTGTTGAATAGCCCCTGATATTCCAATTGCGATATAAACATTTGGTGAGATTTGAATTCCCGTTTGCCCAACGTGTTCGTGGTGAGGTCTCCATTCTACATCAGCAACCGGTTTACTACAAGCCGTAGCCGCTCCTAATAAATCCGCTAATTCTTCAATCATACCCCAGTTTTCAGGTCCTTTTAAACCCCTTCCCGCAGAAACTACAATATCCGCTTCTGTTAAACTGATTTTAGAGGAAGCTTTGATTACTCTTTGTGGTTTTAACAATAAATCTCTTGCGGAAGGCTCAAATACGAAATTTTCCACTAATCCTGACGCAGGATTCTTCTCCACCTTATAAGCGTTACTCTTTAAAGTTATTACTAACTTATCACGTTGAGTGGATGTTGTTTCAATTGCCTTTAAGGAATATGCAGAGCGTTGTACTTCATATCCATTACCAGATTTAGCGATTAAAGAAGTTACTCCAGAAAACATAGCGGCATCTAGCTTTACTGCTACACGAGGAGCAACCGCCCTACCGTTGTAGGTTTGTGGAATAACTACAATTTGAGATTGAGTTTGTTTCGCTACGGTTGCAATCCCTGATGCGTAAGCAGGACCAATAAACGAAGCTAATGCAGGATGGTTAATCACAAAGATTTTCGATGCACCATGAGTCGCTAAATTTTGATACTGTTCATCGGAGGCTGTCCCAAATGCTACGGCATGTACTTCCGTTCCTAAATTTTTTGCTACTACGCTAGCATAACTTAAAGCCTCGAAAGTGGGCTTCTTAAAAGTACCATTAACATTTTCTGCAAATACTAATATAGCCATAATCTATCTTTTTGTTAAATCTATAAATTATAAAGCACCTTTCTCCGATAAAATTTGAACTAATTTATCGGTTTCATCGGGTTTTAAGTAGATACAGCCTTGTTTAGCTGGAGGTTGAGTTAATTTTATGGTTTGAGTGTAGTAAGGAATATCAACAGGAGTAATCACTTGAATAGGTTTGGTTCTTGCCGCCATAATACCTTTTACATTAGCAATACGCCATTCTGCAAGTCCTTTTTGGGCACTCAAAACTAAAGGTAAATCACAAACAATTTCTTCTTTACCTCCATCAATTTCACGCGTTAGAGTAGCAGTATTACCGTTGATATCAATGGAAGTTGCGAAGGAAATATCAGGTAAATCCAAAAGTTCGGCTACCATGCCACTAACTTGAGAACCATTAAAATCAATGGATTCTTTACCGAACATAATCAAATCAAAGCTTTGAGTTTTAGCGTATTCTGCAATTTGTTTAGCAACAAAGAAAGCATCTAAAGGCTCTGCATCAATTCTAACTGCTTGGTCTCCTACAATAGCAATCGCTTTTCGGATGGTAGGGTCCACCTCCGCTTTTCCAACACATAAAATGGTTATATTTGCTCCTTGTTTTTCTTTGAGTTCTGCGGCTCTACTTAAGGCAAATTCATCGTAAGGACATACAATAAAAGTAACCCCTGCTTTGTTTAATGCTTTTCCTTCCGCATCAAATTGTATTTTGGTGGTTGTGTCAGGAACATGACTAATACAAACTAATATTTTCATTGAATTTTAAAATTTGTCGGCAAATATAATGGAAAGGTTGAAGAATACCAACCTATTTCAAAAAAACATTTTTTTTCGTTTTTTCATTCCATTGTATTTTGAAATAATTAAAAGTACTGAATTATTGTGTTACCGGAGTAAGCAAAAACTAATGACCAAAAAAAAGTGCTGATACACATGGCAATAATAACTTTATGGGCTGGTGCTCCAAAACCTAACGAAAGAGCAGTGCCAATAGGTTGCGATAGAATGGGAGGCGTAATAAACGCAATCCCCACTAATCCAAATTTATCCCATATTTTTTGTTTCCAATCTTTTTTTGTATTAGAATCATTTCGTGTTTCTGTTATACCCTGATTTTTTTTTTTATTCCACCATCTTCTAATTTGACTTCCAAACAAAGTATATAAAACCATTCCAATAGACCCCCCCGTAAAATAACATAAAAACAGTTCAACGAAAGATAAATCTGTTGCTAAACCACTTGCAATTCCAACCATATACTTTACAGCGCATAATGCAGTTACGGTAATATAACTTATCATGGATGCCATTCTTAATTATCAGAAATTTTCGTAAAAATAATAAGTAAATTCCAGTTTGTCAAATGTGCATAGTTTTTTGATACCTTTGCATAAAAGATTTAATATGAATAGAAATATTTGGATAGTCCTTTTGATTAGTGTTTTTTGGGGAGATGGTTTACATTCTCAAAAATTTAAAGATGTAACTGTGTTTAATTGTGAAGGTTATTCACTAGAAAAAATAGGATACCCTTCTAAAATGGTATCAGACGGTAAAGGGAATTTGTATTTTGTCGAATATTGGATGTTCGGGAAAGGGGGCAGGAGAGTAACCGGACGATATTTACAATGTATAAATCCCAAAATGGAAGAAGTATGGTTTAAACCCACCTTCTCAGAAAACCAAAATATGACCTACGAATTTATGGACTTGTTTATGCTAAATAAAAGCCTTGCTGTAATTGGCAATATACCAATAGATAAAAAAGAAAAAAAGACGGTGGTACAGTTCTTCGGTCTGAATGGAAAAGAATTAACTCCACAATTGACGATGTCTAATTTAGAGGTGTTTGGAGCGAAATATAATGATTTTGAACAATTTATTATTCCTTCATCAGATTCCTTGAATATTTTATGGTTGGGTTATAATCCCAAAGCTTCTGCTAATAAAAGGAGAGTTTTTGCATCTGTTTTTGGCACAGATGGAAAAAAATTATGGTCTAATGAATTAAGTTTACCGTACACCGATAAAAAGTATATCATTAGACAAACGTTAGTAGATAAAAAAGGAAATCCTTATTTCTTGATGGTCTATGAAAAATATCTAAACCTTTTAGAAGAAGACAAAAAAAATCTACCAGTCGTAATAAAATATGATTACAAGCAAAAAAAATACTTTGAATTTCCGATTACATTTGAGAATGCGGCAGTACCCGAAATCAATATGTATATCAATTCGGAAAATAACTTATTGTTGGTAGGAGCGATTGCGGATGGTAATCCTGGTATACAAAATGGAGATAAAATCTACGAGAAGCCCTTGAATTGGTCTAAATTCTTTTATAAGCGATTGAATGTGTGGGAAGGAATGAAGGTAGACCAAGAGAATTTCGTAGAAATTCCAGAAAATATTCAACAGAAATATGCCCAAACTCCTGCAAATTTTCGGGAAAATTTGTTGATAGAAAGAAACGGAAAACTTTTATGGCTTATAGAGGAAGCTTATCAACAAACTAAAGACGGTGGAAAACTTTTTTATAGGAATGACGTTGCAGTACTGTGCGTAGATATGAAAGAAGGAAAGATACAATGGTCTACAATTATTGAAAAAAAACAACGAGATTTTAATAATGACCAATTGTTCTCCTATGTATGGCATTTTTCAGGTAACCGATTGAATTTATTTTATTTAAGTGAGAAAGGAGCAGGAGGGAAAGGTATGAATTCAGGAATAGACTTAAATACAGGAGAACTGCTGACACAAGAAGTTTTTAAAAATGAAAGTTCCAATTATTATTTCTTCCCTTCTCGTAGTACATCGGTAGATGAAAAAACCTTGATTTTATTAGGAGTAGGAAAAGTGAATGCGAATCAATATTCTTTACTAAGAATAACGTATTTCTAGTGGTTTAATCCATACACTGGAAGGCACGGCATCTTCTTGCCAATTCGGGAAACCTATAAAAGTTTCATAAATACCGTCGGGTATATTATCATGTATAAAGACAAGTTCTGTAATGGTTTTATTAGGGTAAGCAGAAGGTTCTAGCGTATAATTTTTTAAAGGCTGATTCCAAAAAATATGGTGATTACTTAAAAAACCTTCATCGTATGCTTTGTCTAATGAGGGAACATCCACGATTAAATGTTTAAAGCCTAATTGACATAAATATTGGATTGCATCATTAGAAAAAAAAGGAGCAGGCTCGATGTTGTAATCTCTATGTTTTTTATCAGGATTATTAGGAAGCGTACGTATAATAATACCTTCAACATCATGTTGAGTAATTTGTGGTAAGTAAGGGGATATAGATTTTTCTAAATTGTATTTGAGTAGGAGTTTATCATCTTTTTCTAAACTGGGAAAATATTTTTCTTGGATATTATGGTTATGTATATAGAAAGAAATGCTAATTAGCAAAGACTTGAAAAAGGGGTTAATTAGAACGTTGGATAAGGTGATATGCTCATTTACAATATGCCCGATGCACTCAGTATGCGTTCCATTGCAATGGGGAGTGATAGAAATGGTATTAAAATTACAAGAGCCGCCATGTTGGGTAGCACCTATCCATACGCCTGACTGGTAAGGTATAGAACTCGCCGCTGGAACGTCATACATCTTAATTTGATTCTTACTATCTCGTAAGTTTATTTTTATACTAATATTTTGAAACATTTTAAATTATATTGCAAATTTATGAGATTTATTTTACAAGTTTATACTTAAAAATACGTATTTTAAAATTTTTTTATTATAAACGCAACAACTTATATGCACTGTACGTTATATTTGTAGTGTTTTTCATGGTTTAGTTTAGGTTAAATGCCTCTCATAATGTATTTTTGTACAGATGGGAGGTTTTTGTTTTTATGATACGGTTTCTGTTTTTGCTTTATTTATTGAGTTTTTACGGTTTCACGCAAAATATTCCTTGGGAAAATTATGTTCCGAGAGATAGGCGTTTTTTCCCGATTGTGCGATTAAAATTAGTGGTACATATACTTCAAAAAACCGATGGTAGTAATAACTTCCAAAATATCCCAGAACACATTGAAGCGATTGAAAGGGTTTTATTTCATGCATATTCCATTTATGAAAACTTAAAACCTTTAAATTTGGGAAAATCGGAATATATCCCTGATTCGCGTATACGTTTAATATATTCTCGTGACCAGATATATTTTCATCAAAATGACCGCTATAACGATTTAAGTTGTATTGGGAAGTACGGTTCTTGCTCAAGTTTGATGCAAGAAATTTATAAAGAATTGGTGCTGAATAACCCTAAACAGGACCTGAATGCTCTGCATGTTTTTTTCGGTGAAGGAGATGAAGCGAAAGGTGAAGCCTGTGGAATTGGTTGTAAAAAGTGGTGTTATATTACAGGGGCTTATAAACAATTTCTGAAAGAAAATAACTTTTGGATTAGTGGTGGACTTTTAGCACATGAAATTGGTCATAACTTAGGATTGTACCACACGGTCTTTAAAAAAAAACCTTCTAACGATTATTGTGATGATACTCCTACGTACCCCGAAAACCCTGACTGCTGGAACGGACCTGAATGCTCTAATAACATGATGGATTACAATGCTAATAAAGATGCTCTCTCTGCTTGCCAACTCGGAAGAATTCATTACTTCCTTTCCTCCAAAGCACCCGGTGACATTAAAGAAACTATCTTGAAAGATTGGTGTATTTTTCATTCAGACTCTTTAGTTAACATAAATAGCTACGAAGAAATTATCTTAAAAGGTGAATACCGTTTACAAGGCAATTTAATTTTGTATCCTCATTCTACTTTAAACGTAGAGGGTATTTTGCATCTACCTCAAAATGCTTATATTCTGCTTTATCCAAAATCTAAACTCATTGTGAATGGTAAAATTACCAATTTATGCGGTGATAGTTGGCAAGGTGTTCTCCCTAAAAATAAAAAAAAGCAAAAACTTAAAGAACAAGTTATATTAAACGGTAAATTAGAAAATTGTTTGAACCAGCCCTAAATAATCCCTATAAAGAAGGAGAACAAGTTATTTATGGAGACTTTTAAAAAATGCTAAAATAGCGTTTACTTCGCTATCCCAATAGGTATAATCATGTTTGGCTTTTTCATCCAAATGATAAATGACGTTTAAGTCGGGGGCGATTTTTTTAATATGTTGGAATAAAATTTCGGATTGTTGATAAGGTATAATCTTGTCCAGTTTGCCGTGTCCAATATAGAGAGGAGTTTGGTAGAATTTCATTAAATAGATAACATTATCATGGTATTTCCAACGGTCGGGGAATTGTTTGAAGGGTCCATAGAAGCCGTTCATAACACCGTCATGAGGGATAAGGGTTTGGTCGTAATCACCAGAGAGTGCGGCGGCACCTCTGAATAGGCTGGGGAGATCTAAGGTTAATAATAAAACGCCCCTTGCTCCTGTTGAAAGCCCTACCAAAAAATTATTTTCGTTTTCCATAAGAATTTGATATTCTTTTTGTAAGTATGGAATAAGTGAACCTGTAAACCATTTTCTTGTAGGATATTGAAGCCAGTCTTTGCGTGTTTCAGGATAGTTTTGGGACTGATAAGTACTTTTTCCCATTTCAGGCATAATCAAACGATAACCTTGGTTTAGAGCTTTTTTGCATATAGAAGATTTTAAACACCAATCTTCCTTTGGAAAATTCCAACCAGGTAATAAAATCAAATTCCCTTGTACCTTAATAGAGTCAGGGGGGATAGCGATATCGCATTTTTGTCCATCAATCGTTAAGGTTTGGTATTGTTTTAAAGGCTTTTGCGCAAAAACAATGTCACAAGTAATTAAAATAATCAGAATAATTAAAATTTTCATTCTAACTTCATACCTAATAAAAATTGATCTAAATCGCATACTTTCTGCAAAAGCATCTTCTTTAAGGATTATCCTCAACAAGGTTTATGTTAGAATGAATTCCTGCATATTCTTTGTTAACGACTTTGTATTTTTTCTCTATTGAGTATGCAAAGTTAATTTTACTGTTTAGCGGTCTTAAAGTTAAAATGGCTTCTAGGAGAATTTTTTTATTAGTGTTCAAATTTTTGACGGGATAGACCGAAAAAATACGTACTTCTTGGGCATCTTCATCAATATGACAACCTAGTTCAGCAACTTTCTTTTGGATTTTTTTTAGTACCGAATCACTATCTAGTATGGGAGTTTGGTTTTGGTCTGCATATTTTCGGGCTTCAAAGAGAGAATCAAAAATTTTTTTGTATTCTAAAAGCCTCTTTTGGCAGTGAATAATAGCATTTCGTTTAATCACTTGATTTTGTGTGTAAGGCATTGAATTTAAGAAAATAACAGTGAGTAATGATACAAAGAAAAACATAATTTTTTACGAATATAAAAAATTTATTTAAAAGTTATATTTTGTAGGTTAGTTCATTATATTTTTTTTAGCAGTGAGAAATAGGTAGAATCTCGTGATGAAAGTTATTAAAAATCCCAATTGATTAGTTTTTCTGTTTTATGTATATTCACAGAAAAAGGATTTTCATTGACTATCTTGCTTATAAGATACTGCATAGCGAATTCAAAGGATTGATTGGCAATTTGTTCATATAGGACAGCTATTTTTACAAAAGGAATGAGTTGATTAAATAAGTTTCTGACGATAAGCTGATTAGGATTTTGTTCTGAGAGAGATTGTTTGAAATGGGTAATTAAATGTTCAAAAGTCTTTAGGAGTTTAGGATTTTGGATTTTTAGTAGGGCTTCATGGGAGTATTCTAGAATGTCATAAAGGGCTTTTGTTTTGATGGCGGCTCGAAGCATATCTAAAAACATAATATTCCCTGCACCCTCCCATATGGGCAGTACCAAAGCATCACGCATAAGGCGAGGGATAGTATTTTCCTCTATATAACCTATGCCCCCCATGAGTTCCATAGATTTTTGAATACCTTTATAAGCATTGTCAGCTGTAATATACTTACAAATGGGAATTAAAATTCTACATAGAGAAGCGGCGTATTGATTACCGTTGTCAGCTTGGTCTAATAGCTCAACGGCTTTAAAGGTGATAGCGAAATCGGCTATCCATTCTGCTCCAAGTTGGTAACAATCTTCCTGAATCATAGGATGTTCTAAAGCATCTTTACCAAACAGCCTACGAAAAGCGAGGTGTTGCCAGGCTTCAATGATAGCCCTACGATGTGCCGCTACGGCCGCAACAGAATTATATAAACGTGAAAGGTTAATCATCTCTGTCATCAATTTAAAGCCTTCACCTTCTTGGCCTATAAGTTCTACTTCTGTATTGTGGAAAAGTATCTCCGCACTTGCCATAGACTTTACACCTAATTTATCTTTCAAACGTATAATCTCTTTATAGTTAGGGCTACCATCAGTTTGAGTTTTTCGTAATAAAAAAAGCGATAATCCTTTGGTTCCCTGAATGTTAGGATTGGTTCTTGCTAAAACAAACGCAATATCTGCATTAGCGTTGCTACAAAACCACTTCTCACCATTCAATGCGTAATAATTTCCTTGAATTTTTTGTGCCGTAACTAAATTCGCACCAACATCAGAACCTCCTGTTTTTTCTGTTAAGAACATAGCACCTGTGTAAAAGGTTTTAGGATCATCAGTACCTATATGGGGCAAAAGCGTAGTTTTATGTTCGTTAGTACCAAATTTGTCAATTAAACGAGCGGCTCCGTCGGTCATACATAAAGGGCAGTAGATGCCGCATTCTGTCATAGCATATAAATAACCAATAGCAAAACCTATCTTATGGCTATCTTTTTTGTAGGTAGAACGAAATTTATCGTTCCATTTATATTGAAACATTTTAGAATACACGGCAATATCCATCAAGCTCCAGTAAGCAGGATGGAATTCAATATCTTCAAGGGTTTCTCCGAGAGGTGTTCTTTTAAGCAGTTGGGGCGGGTACTTATCCGCTAAATAGGAAAGTCTGTTCATTTCATTTGCCGCTTTCTCTCCAATATAATCAAAATCAGTAGCAATAATTTCGTAAATATCTCTTAAAACTACTTTAAAATAGTTCTGAAAATGAAAATCAGAACGAAAAAAATTTTTGCTTTTTCTGAAACCGTCTTTTAATACTTGATTTTTCATGAAGCAAAATTAAAAAAATCATGAGTTATTGTTCATAACGTTGATAAATAAATGTAAAACATTTAATAAAAATACGTAATTTTGTGATAATATGTTTTACTATAATCTTTTCACCTTGCTCTTGTTTTTAGTTGTCTATTTTATGTCTACGAATGCCCAACCCGATGTAAGAAAAAAAAGTAATTATAACCCTGCTATGTCCGATGGTAGAGTAAATACCGAAGAAAAAAAAACTTTTATAAAAGGAAAGGTACTAGACAAACTCAGTAATGAACCGATTATCGGAGCAACCGTAAAATTAATTCCAAAAGGCAATATTGCTTATACCGATTTAAATGGCTATTTTGAGTTTTTGGGTTTATCTCCTGATACCTTTGAAATTGAAGTTAATTATGTTGGATACAAAAAAACCAAGTTTACGGATATTTCTACGATAAAAAAACAAATAGTAAATCTCGTGCTTCCCATAGAAATTCAAGTAAGCGAAGTAGAAGGAGTAGTGATTGTATCAGAAATTCCCAAATTCTCCGAACTAGCGGCAATATTACTACAAAAAAATTCTAGTTTCATTGCAGATATACAATCAGGAAATCAATTAGAAAAAGAAAATTACGATTACTCTATTGCAACAGGATTTCAAAGAATGAATGGAGCATCTTTTGTTGCTAATCGTTCTTATGTACGTGGACTACCAGAACGTTATAACCCTATATTACTAAATAATGCCCCTCTTTTAAGTTTAAACCCTCAACAATCCTTCTATTCTTTACAAGAAGTTCCCATTAATTTAATTTCTTCTTTAAAACTCATAAAATCTTCTACATCAGAATATTATGCAAATTATGGCGGTGGTATTATGCTGTTGCAGACCGAAGAAATGCCCGAAGCCACAAAATTAAAACTACAATTCAATGGATTTTATAACACGTTAACCACATTTAAAAAAAGGTATGCCTTCCCTCCAAACCATCAATTCTTATTCCTCCAAGAAACTCAAAATATCAAAATAAAATTTTCTAACAACCTTCAACAACCTCAACTCTCTTCTATACCCAATTACTCAAAAGTCAATTCTTCTATCGCATTACCAAGTACGCAATGGAATGCTTATTTCGCTAATCGATTTAATGCTCTGAATAACAGAGATTTAGGTATCATAACTGCTATTAGTTTCATAGACAACTACCAAAAAAACTCTGTTACAGGTACGGAAATCAGTCACTTCCAGTATCATACCTTATTTACCCAGCCTATAAAAAATGCATCTTTTGATAAACATACCCAAAATGTGACTGCCATAGCCAATGCTTCCCTTAAATGGAGTACCAAAAGTTTTTTGCATTCTAAAAATATGATTATTTACAAAACTGAAAATCAAGTTTTTTCTCAACCTACTGACTCTAATTGGTATCATTCTCAAAGTTTTCAAAGAAATTTTACGTTTGCTCAACAAAATTCAGGGCAACACAACCTTGTCGCTAAAAAAGATAGAAGTTTAAGAATGGAATGGACACAATTTTATCATTATTACTACCAACAAACCCCTGCCCAAGTATCTTTATTTTTTCAACATTCTCCCATTCATCAACTTTTCTTAAACCTTCCCAACGCAAATACAAATCTTAATCAAAAACTTTACCAACAGAACCTTATTTATGCAAATAAACAACAAACTCATCAAGTAGGGGGCGATTTATTTTTTGATATAATGTTCAAAGAAGAAGAACGTAAAGCTAAAACAAGATTAGGCTCTTTTGTGAATTTTACAAGTTCCCAATTCAACAACAGAAATTTTCACTATTATCTTAATAACAATTTCTCAGACCCCACCCGCCTTTCTTATTCTCATATTATAACGCATGGTTTACTCTATCCAAGCAATGAAAACTTTTTAGACTTTCACGAAGTAATCGACTCCGCTAGTATGTTTCAAGCTCAAAACTTCAATTTAGCTCCTTATATCAACGTACAATATGAATTAACTGAAATTTTTCACTTTGTTTTCGGTTTTAGAATTGATTTAGCTTTCAGAACACTATCTAATCTACAAATTGCTTCTAATCCTATTCAAATTGCTACTCAAAGCGATTTGCCCTCTTTATCGCTTATTTTTAGAACCAACGAAAAAAGGCAATTCAGATTCAACTACATGATGTCCACTTCAAGACCTACTGATAAAGATATTTTAGGAAGTAGATATTTTCACCCGCTAACTCAAATCTTACAACTTCCTAATCCTAGTTTATTGGCATCTACTATCAACCATTTTGATGTTCGCTATGAAATTTTTCCTAATATCAATGATGCTTTTTCTGCGAATTTATTTTTTAAAGAAATTCATCTACCAATCGAAAATGTTTATTCTATACCCAATACTCCTCAGGCGGTTTTAACATCCTCAGCAAGCAATAGCAATGCCGCTATAATAGGCGGTGCCGAATTTGAATGGAAACAAAACATGGGAAATCTTATAGATAGTTACTTCCTTGAAAAATTTTTATTATACTTAAATGGTTACTTTGCTTTTTCTAATACCAAGCCCCAAAACCAATTCCAATTTTTTGACTCCAATACTCGTCCTCTTCAAGGTCATTCTAATTATGGTTTTAATTTAGGTTTTAACTGGGCGTACGAAGATTTAGGTTTAAAAGTAATGACTTTCCTAAATCATAAAGGAAAAAGTATTTTTTTAGCCCATTCACAGCCCCAGTGGAATATCTGGGAACTTCAACGAACCGATTGGTCCTTTCAAATTTCTAAATCCTACCAAGCTAATTGGGAGTTTCGTATCGCTATTTTTAATTTGCTTAACCAACCTCTTCGCTGGGTCTATCTAAATAAAAATCATTACTTCAAAAATGATATTTTTCAGACCTTCAGACAACAAAAATTAGGACGTCAATTTTTAATTTCCGTAAATTACAGAATTTAAAACTTTAAATAAACTCAAAAATTCCCTATCTTGTTTTAAAAACATGCAAGTACCAGAAGGTTGGGAACAAGTTATGCAAGCATTAGAAAAGCGATTTCACAAAAGATTGAACCTTGAAGCGATTTTGTTGCTAATCGGTATGCAGGAAATGAATATTTACAAGAAAGGTATAAAAAAAGAAGATAAAGTGGACTTAATGCATATCGGGCTTTGTAAACTTTTAGAAGAGGATGGATACTACGAAATTGTAGGTTATGATAAAGACGGATGGCCGCTCCATGAACTCAAAAAGCCACTTCCCGATTTATCTCTCGCTTCCCAAATCTTTTTTATTCAATCTAAAATTATTCAATACTTCCAAAAAATCGGCTTGATTACATGAGAATAGCTGGTTTTTCTTTTATTCGTAATGCACTAAAATATGACTACCCTATCGTGGAAGCCTTACAATCTATTTTGCCTATTTGTGACGCTGTCTTCGTTGCAGTAGGTCAATCTGATGATAACACACTCGAACTTGTCCAACAGATAGATAAACATAAAATCAAAATAATTCCTTCTATTTGGGATGATACCCTTCGTGAAGATGGTAAAGTATTAGCAATAGAAACTAATAAAGCCTTACAAGCTATACCCCCAGATTACGATTGGTGCTTTTATATTCAAGGAGATGAAGTTTTTCATGAGAACGGTTTAAATTTAATCTATGATGCTATGAAAAAAGAGCTCAATAACCCTATCGTGGAAGGCTTCTTAATGGATTATTATCATCACTATGGAAGTTATGACTATATTGCTACCTCTCGTAATTGGTACCGAAGAGAAATTCGGGTTATCCGAAATCATAAAGATATTACCTCTTGGAAAGATGCTCAAGGTTTTCGTTGGAAAAACGGTAATAAACTTAAAGTCAAACTTTCTCATACCTTTATGCATCACTATGGTTGGGTAAAAAACCCTGATATCCAACGCCTTAAACAATTAAACTTCAATAAATATTGGCACCAAGACCAATGGATACAACAAAATATCCCTAATAAACTGTTTGATTACTCTAATATCGATAAATTAGAACTTTTTCAAGGTTCTCACCCCCAAGTAATGATACCCCGAATACAACAAAAAAATTGGAAATTTGAGCATGATTTATCCAAAGACCAAAGAAATTGGAAAGTTAAACTACTAGACCTTATAGAACAATTTACTGGTGTTCGCCTCTTTGAATATCAGAATTATATCTTAATAAAGTAATCTTCAAGAGCTTTTTTGCTGTTAAACCCCACTAAGCTTCTATAAATTTTCAGAATTCAGTTTTTTACTATAATTTTGCATCTTATGGTTGGATTAGATTTTGTGCAATCTTTATGGTGGTTGCCGCTCTGTATTCTTTTTGCCGCTTCTTACGCATGGTGGTTCTACAAAGATTTACCTCTTGAACTTCCTCGTTATCTAGTGCAATTTTTAAGAACTTTACGCTTTCTAGCAATCCTTTTAATACTCATTCTTTTTCTTGAACCCATCGTAAACAGTGTATTTAATCATGTATATCCCCCCATTGTTGTGCTTCTTCACGACCAATCTCAAAGTATTCCCGCTCATTCTGACTCATCATTAGTACGAAAAGAATTACCGGTCCTGCTCAAAAATGCAATAGAAAAATTGAAAATCAACGGAATAGAACCCCATGTTTACCAATTCGGTTCTGAAACTACTGTACTGAATAGCTTAGATAGCCTCCACTATCCCTACAGTCAAACTAATATCTCACAAGCACTTGAAAACATCCACGAACGCTACTCCGACCAAAATCTCGGTGCTATTTTATTGATTAGTGATGGTATCGTGACTGCTGGTACTAATCCTTTATATGTCCAAGAAAAAATTCCTCAACCCATTTTTACCGCTTGGGTAGGAGATACTACCTCCATCAAAGATTTACTCGTAGAATCTGTCATATACAATGAATTATCTTACATCAACACGGAAACCCCCATTCGTGTTTCCCTTAAAAGCTTCCAAATTGAACCAAGAACCATTAAAGTAAAACTTACCCATAATGGAAAAATTATATCAGAGAAAAACGCCGTAATCCATTCAGAGTATCAAAACATAACTATGGATTTCTCGGTGCTTCACAAAATTCCTGGAATACAAAAATTCCAAATTGATATTGATGAAATTATCGGAGAAAATAATTTCAAAAATAACCATTATCCTTTTTATGTGCAAGTTTTAGAAAATAAAATTAAAATAGCATTATTTGCGGGAGGTCCTCACCCCGATATTGGTGCATTCCATAAAACTTTATACCGCGATGCTCAGTTCCAACTGAATACTTTTGTTCATAAAAATGATGTAGATTTTTACCATACTCCTACTAATTTATCGGATTACAATATTTTTATTTTACATAATTTCCCTTCCACCAACTACGATGCTACCATTATGGAAAAAATTTTACGGGAAGTAGAACAAAGAAACGCTGCGCTTTGGGTCTTTATGGGCAATCAATTCCGATTAGATTTATACCCTAAATTGGCAGAATACATCGGGCTCCAAACCCCCCATTTCAAAAGAAATACCTCCGAAGCCTTCCTGTACTTCGATACAAACTATAAAACTCATGCAACCTACACCTTTGATGATGCTTTCTTTAATTTTATTCAAAATTGCCCACCCCTACTCAAAAATGAATCCGAATGGAAACCTAAAAATGGAACCACAGTGTTCGGAAAATCTAAAATCAAAAATATTGCTTTAGATTATCCCTTATTTGCTATTCAAGAAAATCAAAATCGTAAAAACATCGTTTTCGTTGGTGAAGGTATATGGCGTTTCCGTATGCAAAACTACCAAGAAAAAGAAAATTTCGATTACTTTGATACATGGATAAAAAATTTATTGTTATGGCTCAATACCAAAGCTGATAAAAAAATGTTTCGTGTTTACCCTGAAAAATTATTATTTTCTTCCGATGACCCCGTTATATTTAAAGCCAATGCTTATGATGAAACTTATAAACCCATCGAAGATGCCGATATAACCCTCAAAATTACGAACGGGCAAGGTAAAGATTTTACTTATAAACTTAATCCAGTTACTGGGGGATATTATTCTGAACTACAAAATTTCACAGAAGGAAATTATCAATATGAAGCTATTGGTCTTAAAAATGGTAAAACCATCGGAAAAGAAAAAGGTAGTTTTTCTGTCGGAAAATCTAATTTAGAATTTATTCATCTTACCTCTGATAAAAATATGCTTCAACAACTTGCCAAAGCCTCAAACGCAACGCACGACTATTTCTTGAACCTCGATAAATTAACCAATGATATCCTTCAATTAAACCTAAAAGGATTATCCGAACCCAAAAAATCTATTTTCCCCCTAGCTCGTCATTGGTTATTACTATTAATTATTTTATCATTGCTTTCTACTGAATGGATTGTTCGTAAAAGAAACGGTTTACTTTAACTTTCTATGGCAACAATAAAACCTTTCAGAGGATGGAGATACAACCCCGAAAAGTTTCCCAATATTTTGGATAAACTCTCCCCATTGTTCGATGTTGCATCACAAAAACAAATCCAAGAACTTTACAAAGTTCCTTATAATTCTATTGTGCTATCCCTACCTAAAAGTCATGAAACCGCTGTCAATACTTTAATCCAATGGAAGAAAGATAAAATCTTGATACAAGAAACCTTCCCCGCAATTTATCCTTACAGTCAAAAATTTAATCTTAAAAATGGTGATGAATTTTATACGCGTAAAGGTTTTATTGCGATGGTCAAAATGAGTTTGCCATATGAACCACCTTCCATTCTATTACATGAACAAACTATTCCCTCCTCCGTTGAAGATAGAGTAAATTTACTTTCCAAAACCTTACTGAATGTCTCCCCTACCCATGGATTCTATGATGACCCTACTTTTGAGCTGGAAAATGTCTTACAACCTTTCTTTAAAAATCCTTTGATGCGTTACCTAGATTACCAAAATGTAATCAATAAATTTAATATCATTCAGCAAAGAAAAATCATTGAAAAAATTCAACAATTCCTAAAAAATCAAACCATTATACTTGCCGATGGGCATCATCGTTTAGCAAGTTCACAAGCTTTAAGAGACCATTACCTCAAACAAAATCCTTATTTAGACCCTGACCATATCCTACATTATCATATGATGTACCTCACTAACCTTCGCGGCTCCGACGTCAAAATCTTACCTACTCACAGAATTTTTTGCTCCCCCCGAAAACTAGAATCACAGGCTCTACTCCCAAAACTAAAAAAGTTTTTCAATGTATTACCTATTCATGATAAGAATCAAATACCCAAAGAAATTGAAGGCTCTCGTTATTGCTACGGTTTAATTAACAAGGAGTTCCAATGGATACTGGTACTAAAACCCGAATTTCATAATATCCAAAAATTATTAATAGACCTGCCTGATGCCGTTAAAAAATTAGAATATACCTTGCTACATTATTACCTCATTGACAAAGTTTTGGATTTGCCATATGAAAAACAAGCCAACTCCCCACAACTAAGCTATACAAAAGAACTAGAAACTGTTTTTGAAAGCATTCAAGATGAGCAAAAATTAGGAATCATTGTGAACGAGGTTCAAGTTGATGATATGTTAAAAGTTTGTCAATCCGGAGCTTTGATGCCTCAAAAGTCCACTTTCTTTTATCCCAAAGTCATAACAGGTTTTGTATTTAGTTCTATAGATGAAAATGAAAATAAAAGCCCCGCTGATATTAGCTTCAAAATCACCGAGAAGGAAACAACTCCTTGAAATGTTAGGGTTACCTTTCTCTATTCAAACAGAAAAAGTTGAAGAAACGTACGATAAAAATTGGAGCTACTATGAAGTGCCTAAGTATTTATCACAAAAAAAAGCAGAACCTATTGCACAACGTTTCCCTGATGCGCTCGTCATAGGCGTTGATACTATTGTTTATTTTCAAAACGAAATTTTAGGCAAACCTCAAAATCTTACACAAGCTAAAAACATGTTACTTACCTTAAATGGCAATACTCACGAAGTAATATCCGGCGTTACAATTTATCATCAAAATCAATACCTTCAATTTCAAGAGATTACCAAAGTAACCTTTCATCATATACAGGAACATATTTTAAATTATTATATAGAAAATTATAAGCCTATCGATAAAGCGGGTGCTTATGGTATTCAAGATTTCTGGGGATTAGTTGGTGTAAAACGAATTGAAGGAGATTTTTATAATGTGATGGGGCTTCCTGTAAATGTTTTATTTCAAGTTCTCAACTCCAATGGCTGGATTGGCTTGTAACAACTATTTTTTTATTTAGTTCAGAACAAATTTCTTACTAATTTTGCAAGCATAAAATAAAATAAGAATGAGTTTTTATTCCTATCATCAAAACCTAAAAGAACAACTACAAAAAAAGTTAGAGCAAGTATATTTAGGGGGAGGGAAAAAAAGTATTGAAAATCATAAATCAAAAGGAAAATGGACGGCACGGGAACGTATCCAATTTTTATTAGATAATCCTACGGAGAGCATAGAGATAGGAACTTTAGCAGGCGATGGTATGTATGAAGAGTATGGAGGTTGCCCATCGGGAGGTGTTGTTGTAGTGATTGGAAAGGTTGCTGGGGTCTTATCGGTCATTGTTGCGAATGATGCGACAGTAAAAGCGGGAGCATGGTTCCCTATAACAGGAAAGAAAAATTTAAGAGCGCAGGAAATTGCAATGGAGAATCGGTTACCGATTATTTATTTAGTAGATAGTGCAGGAGTATTTTTGCCGTTACAAGCGGAAATTTTCCCAGATAAAGAACATTTCGGTAGAATTTTTAGAAATAACGCGGTGATGAGTGCAATGGGAGTTCCGCAAATAGCGGCAATTATGGGCTCTTGTGTGGCAGGTGGTGCCTATCTACCTATTATGAGTGATGAAGCTTTAATTGTAGAAGGAACAGGCTCCGTATTTCTTGCAGGTTCGTATTTAGTGAAATCCGCTATCGGAGAAAATATTGATAACGAAACCCTCGGCGGTGCAACCACCCATTGCGAAATATCCGGTGTAACAGACTACAAAATGAAAAACGATGAAGAAGCCCTGCAAAAAATTAAATCCATAATGGCTAAATTTGGACAACGCCCAACCGCTGGTTTCAATCGTATAGCAAGCTCTCCCCCCAAATTATCCCCAGAAAAATTTCTTGAATTATACCCTGACTCCCGTGTAAAACCTTACAACACTTACGATTTAATTGATTTTTTGATTGATGAAGGTTCTTGGGACGAATATAAAGAAGGCTACGGCAAAACCATCGTAACGGGCTACGCAAGAATAGATGGTTGGGCAGTCGGAATCGTAGCGAATCAAAGAGCAGTCGTAAAAACTAAAAAAGGTGAAATGCAATTTGGTGGAGTGATTTACTCGGATTCTGCCGATAAAGCGGCTCGTTTTATCATGAATTGCAATCAAAAACGAATTCCTTTAGTGTTTTTGCAAGATGTAACCGGTTTTATGGTAGGTAGTCGTTCAGAGCATGGGGGCATTATCAAAGATGGAGCCAAAATGGTCAATGCAGTGGCTAATTCTGTTGTACCCAAATTTACGATAATCGTAGGAAATTCGTATGGTGCTGGAAATTATGCCATGTGCGGAAAAGCTTATGACCCACGCTTGATTTTCGCATGGCCAACCGCACAAATCGCAGTAATGGGAGGCGCACAAGCCGCTAATACCTTGCTACAAATTCAAGTTGCCGCTCAAAAAAAAGCCGGAAAAGAACTATCCAAAGAAGAAGAACAAAAATTGTTAGAAGAAATTATACAAAAATATGAAAGTACTACCAATCCTTATTACGCAGCCGCAAGACTCTGGGTAGATGATATCATCCTCCCCGAACAAACACGTAAAGTCCTTTCCCTAGGCATTGAAGCCGCTAACTATAACCCTCATATCCCTGATTTTAAATTAGGAGTCATTCAAACCTAAATCTTTTTTTACTTGAAAACCCAATTTTTTAGGATTTTCTTACACAAATATTTATCCATATGGTAAGTTGTTGTATTTTTGTAGCAAAATAACTTATTATGAAAATTGCCTATTCCTGGCTCAAGAAATTCATCTCGATAGATAGTTCTCCGCAAGAAATCGCACAAAAAATTACATTAAGTGGTCTAGAAGTAGAAAATATATTGCACTATGAAAGTATTAAAGGAAGTTTAGAAGGCGTAGTGGTTGCAGAAGTTATCGCTTGTGAAAAACACCCAAATGCAGATAAATTGAAAAAATGTAAAGTAAATACAGGCAATGCAGTTTTAGATGTAGTTTGCGGAGCTCCAAATGTAACAGTAAACCAAAAAGTTTTATTTGCAACCCTAGGAACAACGTTATATCCTAAACAAGGAAACCCTATTACTATTAAATCAGCCAAAATACGAGGTGAAGTATCAAACGGAATGATATGTTCAGAAGATGAATTAGGAATTGGTGAATGCCATGATGGGATTGTAGTACTACCAGACGATGCTCCAGTGGGTTTGTCTGCCAAAGATTACTTTCAGCTTAAACAAGATACCATCTTTGAAATTGGTTTAACCCCAAATCGAACCGATGCTATGTCTCATTTTGGGGTAGCTCGCGAAATAGCCGCTCTGTACAGAATACCTATTCATTTTCCTTCACAAGAAATTGATAGTCAATCAGATTGTCAAATAAAAATAACCATCGAAGCCCCTGACTCCTGTCCTTTATATGCTGGTTTAACTATTCAAAATATTAAAGTACAAGAAAGCCCTAAATGGCTCAAGGAACTTTTGTTATCCGTCGGGCAAAAACCTATCAACAACATAGTAGATATCACCAATTATGTTTTATTAGGACTCGGACAACCCCTGCATGCGTTTGATTTAGCCAAAATTAAACAAAATCACATCATCGTAAGAAAAAGTAAACAAGGAGAACAATTAATAGTCTTAGATAAAAGCAAAAAAACTTTTACAGGTGAAGAGTTGTTAATCACTAATCCTGAAGAGCCTATGTGTATTGCTGGTGTTATGGGAGGCTTATATTCGGGAGTTACTACTGAAACGACCTCTATCTTTTTAGAATCTGCTTATTTTTCGCCTAATCAAATTAGATTGTCTGTACAAAAAACAGGGCTACGCTCGGAGTCATCTTACCGCTTTGAAAGAGGAATAGACCCAAACCGAGTTATCGACTGCCTTAAATATGCCGCCCATCTTATTCAACAACTCGCAGGTGGGCAAATTAGTAATGTAATTTATGTAGGACAAACCGAATTCGAACCCCATTCCATTTTGTTTAATTATGCCAAAGCCAATCAACTCATCGGATACGAAATCCCCAAAGATACTTACCACCAAGTCTTCCAATCCCTTGACTTCAAATTACAAAAAATGAACAAAGATAATATCAAATTATTTGTTCCACGTTACAGACATGATGTTACGCGTTTTCAGGATGTTATGGAAGAATTTTTAAGAATTTATGGGCTGAATAATATTCCTACTCCTGAAACCATTTCTATTCCTTTACATACTCCAAAACTTTTTTCAGACTATTCCCTTCAATGGAGCATTGGAAATGATTTAGCAGGAAAAGGATTTAAAGAAATTGAAACTAACTCTCTTGTAGCAGAAAAATTTACTACCGATAAAACCATAAAAATTCTGAATAAACTATCAGAAGATAACGCTCATTTGCGTACAACACTTTTATGGGGCGGGCTACAAGCTATCCAGTATAATATCCATAGGCAACAAACTAATCTTAAATTCTTTGAATGGGGAAAAGTTTATGAATATCAAGATTCTAAACCTACTGAAAGATGGAATCTGGCTTTTTGGCTTACAGGTTTTCGTTTTCCCGAAAACTGGTTAAACCCTAAACAAAAATCTTCCGTATTTGAAATTCAAGCCATTGTTAATGAATATTTTATGAAATTCAATATCCCTTATGAAATCCAACAATCAGAAAATGAAAATGAATATTTTGATGCCAGCTTAAGGTATATCCACCATAATAAATTGTTGGCACAAATAGGCGTAGTTAAACCGAAAATATTAAAATCTTTTGATATCAAACAAGAAGTGTGCTTCGGGTGGATGGAATGGGAGAATGTTCTTCCCTTCATATTAAAACAAAACATAATTTATCAACCGGTACCCAAATTCCCCTCAATTCGTAGGGATATCAGTTTATTTGTGCCGCCTCATATTACTTATCAAACGCTTGAACAAACTATTCAAAAAGCAAATCCCAAACTAATTAGCGCAATTAATTTATTTGATGTGTTCGATAATAAAAAAAATAACCAAAAAAGCTACGCTATTAGTATTATATTTTTAGATGAAGCCCAAACCCTGACCGATGAAGCCGTTGATAAGATTATGAATAAGATTTTTCAGCTATTAGAAAGTTTAGAAGGTGTCACGATAAGAAAATAAATTATGAAAATTTTGATAGCATCAGACCATGCGGGTTTTACTTTAAAAGAAGTTATCAAGTCTTATCTTGCGGGTTGTCAGGATTTAAAAATAAATGATATACAAGATTTTGGGACGAATTCGGTGGCTTCAATGGATTATCCAGATGTAGTTCATCCATTATGTAAAGCACTACCTGATAATCCTTCGGAAGCGTTAGGAATTTTGATTTGTGGCACTGGGAACGGTGTTTGTATGACTGCCAATAAGTATTCTCATGTTCGTGCCGCTTTGTGTTGGAACGAAGAAATCGCTACACTTGCTCGCCATCATAATAATGCTAACATTCTTTGTTTACCTGCACGATTTATAGAGAAAGAGACCGCTCTTAAAATGATTACTGTTTTCTTAAATGCCCCTTTTGAAGGAGGACGCCACGAGAATAGAGTTCGTAAAATTACTCGTTAAGTTTTTGTAGTATGAATATTTATTTTATAACTTTATAATTTTAAGCAAAATGAGATTAAAAATCTGGATTAGTAGTTTAATTTTGTCTTATGGGTTAGTATATGGACAAAACCCTAAACCACCCACCGATTGGCATATTCAAGATGGAAGAGGTGCATTAAAATCTGAGAAAGCGTATCAAGAACTTCTTAAAGGCAAACAAGGAAGAAAAATTATTGTTGCTGTTATAGATTCTGGTGTTGATATTGAACATGAAGACCTCAAGGACGTTATCTGGACGAACACCAAAGAAATTCCGAATAATGGTATTGATGATGACAAAAACGGCTATATTGATGATGTACACGGCTGGAGTTTTTTAGGGAACAAAAAAGGAGAAAATGTAGCTCAAGACACTTATGAACTCACTCGTGAGTATGTAAGGCTTTCTAAAAAGTATGCAAAAGCCAAACCTTCAAAAAAACCTGAATATCAATATTGGGAAACGATAAAAAAAGAATTTAATGCTAAAAAAAAAGAAATGGAAATGCAAATGGCTATGATTAAGCCTATGTATGAAGGGGCAGTACAAAACGAAAAGTTACTGAAAGAAGCATTAGGACTTCAAGAAATTACATTAACGGATATTGAAAATTTTGAACCTACTACGGAAGAACTTACCCAAGCCAAAGAAAGTTACCTGGGAATATTAAAATTAGGTATAACAGCCTCTGATTTAAAAGATTATGTAGATTATTTAGAAAAAGGAATTAAGTATGGTTACAATCCAGACTTTGACCCTCGCAAGATTGTAGGCGATAATCCCAAAAAACTGAACGAAAAAGGATATGGGTGTAATGATGTCAAGGGACCTGATGCGGAGCATGGGACACACGTAGCTGGAATTATTGCCGCTAACCGCGATAACAATCTAGGTATAAAAGGAATTGCAAATAATGTATGGATAATGCCAATCCGAGCAGTTCCTGATGGAGATGAAAGAGATAAAGATATTGCTAATGCCATTTATTATGCCGTAGATAACGGTGCTCATATCATTAACATGAGTTTTGGTAAAGCTTATTCTCCTAACAAGGATTATGTAGACCAAGCAGTTCAATATGCAGAATCTAAAGGAGTACTTTTAATTCATGCCGCTGGTAATGATTCAAAAAATTTAGAAATAGAAAATAACTATCCTAATAGGTTTATAAAAAAAACCCAAAAAGAAGTGTCTAATTGGTTAGAGATTGGTGCCTCTGGATGGAAAACTGATAATGCAGATTTTATTGCAAGTTTTTCTAATTATGGTAAGACAAAAGTGCATATATTTGCTCCAGGTGTAGATATTTATGCTCCCATTCCCCATAAAAATCAATATAAATTCAACAGTGGAACAAGCATGGCGGCACCAGCAACTTCTGGCGTAGCCGCTTTGATTATGTCTTACTTCCCTAACTTAACCGCGCAAGAGGTTAAAGATATTTTGTTAGAATCCTCTTTCAAAATTACCGATAAAGTGAATAAACCAGGAAAAAAAGGTGCAAACACCGATATGAAAGATTTATGTATTACAGGGGGCATTGTAGATGCTTATAAAGCTATTCAATTAGCAGAAAAGAAAAGTCGAGAAAAAGGAAACTGATGTGCTTCATTCTAAATAAAAAAGCTGTCTCATGAGACAGCTTTTTTGTTTTACCAATTATTTAATTATATCAACATAAATCTTTATAGATAAATAAATATTTGTGTATAGCGTCAGCGGCTTCTTCTTTAAAATCTTTTTTCAATTTACCGCTATCATAATCCAATTTAACCTGATTTGAAATTTCGTATATATTGCACCATTCTTGACTGTTAGATAAATGTACTTGGCATTTTATAATAGCGGCAATCAAGAGCTGATTGCATAGGAAGATTTATTTTTTTCTAACGCTTTTTGAGCTATTTTATTGGCTTTTTGTACACCAAAATAATTACCTAAAGCTAAACAATAGGCATAAACAATTAAATCGTTTGCATCTGCTGTATTAAGAAATTTATTTTCGGAATCTACTTTGTATTTCGTTAGAAATGCTTTCAATAAATTACCAGCGTTTTGTAAGCCATCTATATTCCAACTATTACCGTTTAGCAAAGCTAGTTTATGTTTTAAAGGATTATCTTTATTTAAAAAAGTAATCTCTTTTACAGATAACTTTTGGTCACCTTATTCCTTTTTTTGAATTACTTCAGCAATAATAGGGATACCCTGATATTTATCTGCCCAATAAGTAGAAGTAATTGGAGTGTCCGCAAAAAGATTGTTCTTTAAAATAATACATAACACAATAAAAAATGCTAAGTTTCTCATTTTAATTTGATTTAGATGTAAAGTCAGCTAATTATTTATTATTAAAATGAAATTTATTTTTTTTTAACATTTTATTCCAAAAAGCTTGAAAATCATAAGATAATTTGTATTTACCTCTACTTCCTTGAAAACGGAAGAGTAGAATAGTTTTATCATAGCGAATAGCCTGTGCTTTGTCTTCTTTGAATCTTCTTTTAACGCGTAAAATTTGGATGCGGTAGTCAATATCTTGTTCAAAGGAATGAGTTCCTGAGATGTTGATATGAGCGATATCGGAGCGAATCTCTAATTGAGGAATATACAACATACGATTTTGAATAATTATATTCTGGGCGGTCAAAGTAAAGTTAGGAGCTTCTAAATATTTTTTTCTTACAATTCCTTTTAGCTTTTGGAAGGGAATAAAATTTCGCAGAGTACCATTTTCTAGGGTAAAAGAGATATATCCTTTTAAAGTATTGAAGTCCGTCACTAAATCATTGGAGAAATACATTTCTAAAAAGCCTTCTAAACTTAAATTTCCTTCAATATTTTGGTATTCAATAAAAGATTGTTTGAAATTATTAAAATCATATAAAAAATTTTTAACATTCAAATTTTTTAAAAACAAATTTGCCGCAACATATTGATTATTAGTATCTCTACCATCCCAAATTAAATAGGTTTTCCAAAAACCTTTATCAAAGTAAGCATCAAAATCATCTATAAAAGCCATTCTATTTTCTAAACACGCATTCAATAAGACATACTCAAATTTCAATTTTTCAAAAATGGCATTCATGATTTGTGCTTCAATGTCTAGATTTACATTTTGGGGTAATTTAATATCAAAATCTTTAATTTTATCTTCATTTGTTTTAATAAAATTTTGGGCTGTAAGTTCTTTAATAAAAAGCGAATCGGATTGTAGAGCGATTTTTCCATCTAAACGAGTATTTTTTAGGAACAGGTAAGCTAGAATATTTTGGGTATTTCCCTCTAAACAAAAATCGCTATTAGCTATTTTACCACAAATTGGTCTACCCCAAACACCATAATCATTGTAATAAATTTTTCCTGAAATACTATCAAAGGGTAAATTTTTATTTTCAACTAAAAAAGATAAACTATGAACCCATACTTCTCCATTCGAAGATTGATAGACCGCAGAATCAGGATTTAAGAAGTTTTTAAGTAATCCTTTACCAAAGTAAGAAAATTCAAAGTTACCACCATAATCGGAGATGTTTTCAGGTTTTAAGAAAGGTTGAACTGCTTCTAAACAAAGTTCCATTTCAAGAGAAGGGTAGAACCAGAATCCTTTATCAGAAGGTATTAATCCGATACTTCCTACGAAAGGCTGTTGGTTTAATTGTCCTTGAATATGATGTACTAACCATGAAGATTCTTTGGGTTTTATGATATTTTGTAGGGTTATATTTAAAGATGCTTGAAAATTATTCACTGTTAAATCAGGTTTAGGATAATGAAGTTTTTCAATCCAAAGTTTAATATCAAAGTTACCATCTAATACTTTTGGAGATTTCTTATAAAGTTGCCCTGTAATTTGAGTTTTGTTTGTTAGGGGGATGTCAAGATCTATTTCTAAAGTGAAACCTAGTTCTTTGAGAATATCCAAAACTGAGAGAGTATTAATTTCTTGATGTAATTGAAATTTTATTGTATCAGGATGTATCTGCTTGAAAAAAGCACGGATTAGCAACGAATCTTGTTGTCCTTTAATTAAGATTCGTGGTATATCTAACACATGAGGTTTTAGATAAGCTTTTGCATAAGCTTCTTGCAGGAAAATTTTCTTATAGAGAATATGATTGGCTTTGATATCGAGATCTATCCAGAAATTAGCAGGCAAGTTAGGAAAAGTTGTGGCGTTTTTTTGAATACTTTTTTGAATAAATTTTTCAGGAGTAAGGGTATCAAAAGTAATAGTTGCATTAGCGATAAATTGTGGTCTTAAATCAAAAGCTTTGGTAGAAAGCCAACCTTCAATTGCTACGGGTTGTTGATTGATGGATGATTTAGCGTTCTTTAAAATAATCTCATGGTTATTAAAAAGCAATTGGAAATAAGTATTTTGAACTTCAAAAGGTGTCCAAGAAGGAGGCAGATGGATATTTTTAGCATCAAGATAGCCCTTCAAATGCACTTTTTCCATATCAAAAGCGGCTATATCTCTGATGCGTCCTTCAATATCAATATTTGCATTTAAAGAGCCTTTAGCGTTTTTTGTATCTTCAAAGCCCATCCATTTTCCTACAACACGAAGGTTCTGCGACATCTCAAAATGTCCTTTCAAAAAAAATTGATTAAAATCTTTGATAGTGAAATAAGCTAAAAAGGGATTATTGTAAATACTCCCTGATAGAGTATCAACTTTTAACTCTGCAAAAGGCTTTCCTTTTTCTCCACCATTAAAAAATTTTCCTTTTAAAAAAAGCCGATGAAGACCAACTTGAGTAATAGTATTGGTTATATTCACGGAATCTGCCCAAAAATTAACACGAAATTCTGGTTTCCATTTTCCTATAATCTTACCGCTAACATTCAACGCTCCATCTATATCATATACTTTGACTTTCTCTTGAATAAATCGGGGAAATAGCATTAAAAGGCTATCCGTGTTAGCATTAAGCACTTGTACTCTTACGTCATAATCTCGTTCCCAACCTAAATAAAACCTTCCCCCTAGTTCAATAGGCACTCCCCCCACTACTAACTTACATTTCTTGAAACGATTATCTTGTTTTTGTTTGGTGATAGTAGCTTGATAATGAACTTTTAAAGAGGCATTTTGCATGAAAGAGGTTTGTTTTTCTCTTAAATAGGGAATATAACCTTCAGCATCTAATTGTAAATCCAGGTCTTTTTTGCGGATGGTCAGTAGTGGGTAAATATCTTTTAACTCAAAAAGATAATCTCTATCGGGCAATTTAAAGTAATAATGAAATTTACATGCTCGGATATAAGCATCATGAAATTGGACCCAAACTGGTCCTTGTAAGCGATTAGGATTATAAGGTTTGAACAATTTATAATTTTTTCTACGTTCATTATCTACGTAAAAATCTAAAAATAAAGAATCAATTTTTAAATCCAGAACATGAATACTATCTTTCCTGAAAAAAATATCAATGATAGGGAGTATCGCAGAAACGGAATTGGCATAAGCAACTTGTGTAACGGAATCTGTGGGAGTACCTTGTAATTTTAGGTCATTCACTTGAATTTTTAATTTGTTCCAATTTTTCCATTCAATGATTTGGACTTTGCGAATAGATACAGGAGTTTGAAAGAGTTGGGTTAAACGTTCTTGGGTAATATCTTTTAGATAAAAAAACACAAGTTTCCAAACTAAAAAAAATAGCAATATAAAAAAAACGAGAAAAGAAAAAAGAACTATGAAAAACCGCTTGGAAAATAAACGTTTCATAAAACAATAGATCCCAGTTTCCTGAAACCTTGTAAAAGGATTTGAAAATCTAAACCTAACGAGTAATATCGTGCATATTGTTTATCTAAAATGACAGGATTTTTCTGATGATAATGATAAATAATACGAATATCCAGGATACCATTTTTAAGTGGAGGCAAATCAGGGTTTGAACCATCTATGTACCCTACTAAATGATATTTTCCTTTTAGAATAAACCATAAATTTTTTAATGCCAATAGAGGTTTTTCATATAACCAGAAAGTAAGTGGAAAAGTAGTAAACAAAAATAAACTCACCAGAATATCAAAGATTTGTTTTTTAATACGAGTTTCAGGTAAAGCTAATGAAGAAAAAATCACATAATTTTGGGGATTCGCTTCATATACTTGGTGGTGCCCCATAATAAAATTTGCATTTTTAGGAATGATTCTAAAAAAATTTACTTGATTTTGTAATTTAGTCATCCAAGTAATGATATCTCTGGTAGAAATTGAATGATTACAGAAAATAATTTCTTCGATTTTATGTACTTTCAGCACATCTTCTAGTTGAAGGATGTTTCCGAGGCATCTTTCATCTTCTTCCAAAATTTCCGTAGTGGATATATAACCTGCTAAATCACAATCATAAGGGAGTTCTTCTAAAATCAATAGGGAAACTCTTTCGTATTCTTGCGGGTCTGCAATAATAAGAGTTCTACGATTAAAATACTTATCAAAAAATATATTCCCTTGAAGGAGGTAATTATGCATAGCACGGTTGAATAAGGCAATCAAGGGGGTAGTAAGAGAAGCAATTCCTACAATAGCACGTGAAAAATTGATATCAGGAAAGATGTAAGATATAGTAGCAATAGTGACGAATCCTAAAAAAGCACCGATTATGATAGGTCTGAATCGGTACGGTCGTTTGTAGGCACCTAATAATACATAGAAGAAAACGAAAGCAAAAGCATAGATAGGAGCGGCTAGATGGTCAAAAATTTCAGGATAAGCCCCCCCCTGTATATATTTGTAATTTTTTTCCCATATATCCTTAATAAATAGCACGTTAGCCAAAATTATGCCCCACTCTATTGAAGGAAATCCAATCATATTCCAGATTCTTCGTAAAATAGCTAATCCTGCCCGAAAATATACTGCAATCTGAATTAAAAACATGTATAAAGATAAGTTGCTTTTACTAAAATGCTTTTGAGCAAATATGAGCATTGCCTTATAAAAAACTATTACATAGTTCAAGCTCCCTTTTTTGGTAGACTCTCCTTTATAATGAATAATCTGACTTTCAGAGAAATAGTAATTTTTATAGCCTGCTTTTTGAATTCTGTAAGATAAATCAATGTCCTCTCCGTACATGAAATAGTCTTCATCTAATAAACCAATTTCATCGAGTACTTTCTTTCGTATTAGCATAAAAGCGCCTGATAGCACATCTACCTCATGATTTTGATTTTTATCTAAATAAGTGAGATGATATTTACCAAATTTTTTGTTTTGAGGAAAAAGTTTAGAAAGCCCAAAGATCTTATAAAAAGCGACCCATGGAGTAGGTAATGCTCTTTTTGACTCCGGTAAGAACTGACCACTACCATCAATCATCTTAATTCCTATAGCACCTGCATCAGGGTGTTTTTCCATGAAATCTATACATTTTACAAAGGTATCTTCCTGCACGATGGTATCAGGATTCAGTAAAAGCACATATTTGCCTTGTGTTTGTTTTATTGCTTGATTATTGGCTTTAGAAAATCCTACATTTCTTTTATTTTTAATCAATTTTACTTCGGGAAACTTCCTTTTTAGCATTTCCACAGAACCATCTACCGAAGCATTATCCACCACAAAAATTTCAACGTCAATATTTTGTGAAGCTTTTTGTACTGAAATTAAACATTGCTCCAAAAAATGCTTAACATTATAATTAACAATAACAACAGATAAAATTTTCACGTTTTTGAAGGACTAATGACAGAATATTGAGAACGATAAATTAAGGACCTGCTGAGCGTTAATTCATCGGTATACTCTAATGAAGCTCCCGACGGAATACCTTTTGCAATATGACTTATTAAAATATTAGGGTTCACGGACAAAATTTCTTTTGATAAATAAAAAGCAGTAGTATCCCCTTCTTGTGTTGTACTCAAAGCTAAAATAACTTCTTGAACATTTTCGTTTAGTATCCTTTCTAAAAGTTTATTAATACTTAATTGATTAGGACCTACCCCTTCTAACGGACTAATTCGCCCCCCAAGCACATGATATCTACCTTTGAAAGTGTTTGTTTTTTCTATAGCTAATAGGTCTCCAATCTCCTCTACTACACAAATTATACCATTATCTCTGCTATTATCAGAACAAATATTACAGATTTCTCGGTCTGATAAATTATTACAATTTTTACAACGAAAAGTATTCTTATGTAGAGCAAGTAGAGCATTTGCCAGGCTATCCACTTCGTGAGAAGCTCTCTGAATCAAGTAAAGCGTAAGACGCAAAGCCGTTTTTTTTCCTATACCCGGCAGTTTGCTAAAAGATTCTACAACATTTTTTATGCTTTCAGTTGGATATTCCATAAAATTACTACGCAATTTACAATTTTTAGCGAAATAAGTACAAGATTTATTCAAAAAAAATAAAATGATTATAAAAAAGAATTTTATAAAATACTGATTATTAAAAAATTTGATGAAATTTTAAATTGGGATAATGCAAACAATAGCTTCTAAAATTCACATATCTTATCCACATTTTCTATGCCCTTATATCAACCAATAATTTAATGTTCAAAAAAAGAAAGTGCGCTACTACAACTTTACTTATACCTTTGCAGTAATAGAAAATGAAACTACAAACATACTACATTTTAAGTTTCATATTAGTGTTAATATTTTGTGAGATTAATGCATTAAAAGCTCAAAAAGAAGAAGAACCAAAGGTTTTAATACATAGCATGACCAGTTTAAAATCTATCAATGAACAAGTTCAGATTTGTGAAGATAAAAGAGGAGGATTTTATGCAGTATGGAAAAGCTCAAGGGGAGAAGAATCACGTTTTAATTTATATGGGCAACGTGTAGATGCAAAAGGTAAATTATTATGGGCAACCGATGGTCTTTTATTAACAAAAAGTAAATCTTCGCAAAATCACCCACAAATTCTTACAGATAACGATGGGAATTTAATAGTAGTTTGGGAGGAAGGCGAATCCCCTAACATTGATATTTACGCACAAAAGTTTGATTCCGCAGGGAAAAATCTATGGAGAAATCCCATTAATCTTACTCCTAAAAATGGAAATCAAATAAAACCTCAACTTATACAAAATCATAAAAATCAATTTTTTGTATTTTGGGAGGAAGAACAAAAAGGATTTTCAGGAAAAGATATTTATGCACAATCGTTCAATGAATTTGGGCGTTTGCTTTGGGATTTAGAGGGTATTCCTATCATCAAAGAACAAAATATACAACAAAATTTTAAGGTAATCCTTGACCCTGGCTACGATATGATTGTTTTATGGGAAGACTTTCGTTCTGGGAAGGTATGGGAATTATATGCCCAAAAAATCCATACTGACGGCACTAAACTTTGGGATAGTTCAGGCATAAATATCCTAAATAACCTTTGGTTTAATCAAAAAAATTTTGCGGTTATTGGAGATGGTTATGGTGGTTTCATTTGCGCTTTTGAAGCATCAGGGCCTACCACAGCCCAAATAGATATCCATATCGTTCGGGTAAATACCATCGGAATTAAGATATTTGAAAAAGTTATCGCAAATATTTACGAAAGCCAAGTCAATCCTTTTCTTATCAAAAAAGGGGGGACAGCCTATTTATTTTGGGAGGACTATCGCTTCGGAAATACCGATTTGTACACTCAAAAAATCAATTTATACTCCGGCTCGGAAGAATGGGATACCCTAGACATCCCCATCTGTACCCAACCTGCACACCAAACCCAGTTAAATGCCCTTTTGGTTGACTCCTACGAAAACCTTCTTACCTTCTGGTTAGATGAACGCTACTCTAAAAGTATTTATGTACAATCCCTTAACAAAGACGCCCAGTTTTTATTCCAATCCAATGGAATACTACTCACCGATACGCAAAATCCAGTAAGAGAGTATCAGGTACTACTCAATCCTGATAATTCCGCTTGGATTGTCTATATCAACGAATCCGCAGAAGGAGTTTTGCCCAAATTTCAAAGAATCAAATACGATGGTACATTACTCTTTGATATTCAAGGTAAACCTTTACATGCCTATCAAAGTAGTATCACGGCTAAGTTAGACGAACTCAAAATGGCAAAGGGCTTGAATAATGATATTTATTTTGCATGGAAAGACTATCGCAACGGAGACCTAAACCCCGATATTTATATGATGCGTACCGATATCAATGGTAATCCTTTATGGCAAGAGGGAGGTATTCCTATTTGCTCAGAAGAAGGCGAACAAAGTAGACCCTTGATTATCCCTACCCATTACGGTGCCATCATTGCCTGGGTGGATAGACGCTCTAAAAATGACGAAAACCTCTATATTCAAGCAATTGATACGAATGGTTATATCTTGCACCAAGCGAATGGTATCCCTTTATGTGCCGCTCCACGTTCCCAAAATGATCTCAAAATCGTGAAAGCCGATCAATATTACCTATGCCAATGGACGGACGCCCGTAACCTATTAACCACCGGTTTTGATATTTATTACCAACTTTTAGATAGCCTCGGATTACCTCTCCTTAACAAAAATGGCGTACCTTTCCAAAACACCAATGCTTACGAAAATACCCCTCAACTGCTTCAATGGCAAAATAGTATTTACTCCATATGGATGGACGACCGCAGTATGTACTACAACATTTATTGCCAACGCCTTACTAATAAAGGACTTCCATTATGGAAAACCGGGGGAATCCCCATACAAAAAGGTCCTTACCACCAAAGACATCATCTCCTTGAAATCCTCCAAGACGAAAGCGCTGTCATTATTTGGTCTGACGAACGACTAGGTAGTTCTTACGAAAAATTGTTTATGCAAAAAATCTCTCCACAAGGGCAATTCATGTGGAAACTCGGTGGATTAGAAGTCTGTACAGCTATCTCACGCCAAATCTCCCCCAAAATACTAACAGACCCCTACGATGGCTTTATCGTAACCTGGTTAGATAGCCGAAATACCCTTACCTCCAATTATAACTTGTATTCAATTCGTATTTCTTCTAATGCAGGAAGCCCCCTGTGGAACGTTAAAGGTGTAAAAATTGGTGAAGATTTATTGGAAGATTACCTCTATGAAATGGGAATTGTAGGTGAGACCGTTTTTTATGTATGGCATCAAAGAGCCAGCTCAGGATATGAACAAGTTTATTGGCAAGCCGTAGATTTATTTTCTGGTAAGTCCAAAAAACCTGTGCCCCAAGCTATTGGTTCTACTAAAAGGCATCAAACCCATCCTAACTTTTTAGTCTCCGACAGCAACCAAGTATTAGTTGCATGGCTCGAAAAAAATATTTATATCATTGAAGATAAAATCATGGTTAAACCTCTTCTAATTCCTTAATGCTGTTGCTTTTTGTAATTTCTATTAGCTTGATAAACACAATGTTGTTTTTCTTGAAAAGACTGCGTAAATAACAAACTTTCAATAAGAACGTAAGGTTTTTCCCAAAAATGAGCTTTTTGAATACGATCTAAATAGAACGCATAATTAGGCGCTTCTCCATGACAACAGCCCCAGAATTGCTCTAAAATTGGGATTAAATGTGCCTCACGGTCAATGAAATTTTTTAAAATCTTATCAAAGCGTTCTTCATTAATCTCAATTTTTTGTGAAGCGAATTCATCTAAATTGGGTTGCCCTGCATCAACCCATGCACTATACCAAAAAGACGAAACTCTCCATATGGATAAACAAAGCCTACGTTCCACTTGCCCTGCTAATTTTTCATGATACGCCTTAGCAAACGATTGTGAATACGTTCTAACAAGTACATTATTCCGATTTTCATAACCATATTTTACATCTTCAGGGAACTGTTTGGTGAGTTCCCTTTCAAAACCTAATACCGAATCTAATGCACTGTGACTCTCAATCACTACTTTCCATATTTCCTCTAATGGATTTTTAATGTAATAAGCTTGACCAATAAAATAATCATAATTTTCACCAAAGAGTTCTGGCAATCGTGATTCCCAAAAACCATGTATTCCTCTTTGTCCTGTCAACTGACCATTATAATTTTCTGATGTATGTAATGGAACATGAGCATCAGCAATATAGTGCCCTATTTCAGCAGAAATTTTTAAAATATTTTCTAAATCCTTGTTCTTAAATGCTTTTACTAAACGGTAATACTCTCTTTGAACATGCCAAGGAACAATGCCGTAAGCCATTAAAGTATCTTCCGAATATTTCTTGACAGCATCTTCCCATTTTCTAGGAAAATCTTTAAACGGCAAGCTACCGTAATGGTCTAAATCAATGTAATGCCGTGGCGCCTCAAAATCTACTGCATAGCGTCTCTCATCAGGTTTTACCGCATGACGTGTTAAAAATTCTATATTCACTTTATAAAATGCAAACATTCCCTCAGGTAAACAAAATACTGCCATTCGGTTAATTCGGGGATGTGCCCAAAAACCCCAAGAAAAAACCCTCTGAATAGACGTACTAAAAAATACTATTAAGCTAAATGCAATTTTCTTAACCATAACTTCTTTACAAATCTAAATAAAATCTTTTTTACATTTAATCTTAAATAATTAACCATCAAAAATATAACTTAAAATTTCAAAAAACAGTCGGCTCAAATTTTTCATCATTTAACAGTTTCGCACTTTCCCCAGTAGCTTTAATCACAAATAATCCTTTCCTTTGAGCATATTTATCCGCATGAGCATTCGCACGCAAAAATGCTACTGCCCCATATAC